>NZ_JBMFGY010000031.1:10552-27245 GCF_049977125.1 Acidiphilium sp.
ATCGATGGCGCCATCCCCGGCGTCGGCATGGATGGCGCCGATCCCGGCGCGGGGAGCGATGGCGCCGATCCCGGCGCGGGCGGCGGCTTGCGGGGCGGTGAGCAGGATCAGCATGGCGCGTTCGCGGATGGTTTGTTCGAACGGGTCCAGCGTGACCACGCAGATTTGGGTGAGGCGGGACTCGAGGTCGAGCTGCGCGTGGATCAGACCGTCGTGCTGGCGCCGGAGCTTGAAGACGCCCGTGAGCGTCGCGATGCCGGGCAAGCCGAACGCGGCGGCGATGTCGGCGCATTGGGCGGGCTGGGCGGTGATCGTGATCGGGGCGATGGCGGCGCGCGCGGCGGGGGCGCGTCGCAGGTCCGGATGGCGCGCGAGGTCGATACGGTGGGAGAGGGCGGGGGGTGGTGTGTCTGTCATGGCGCGATCATGTCGCATCTTGCGTGAAGCGGGAAGCTCGCCCATAGAACCCGCAATCGACATCGCCGGCGCGTCTTTCTATTATGGGCAGCGTCAGGTTTTACCATGAGGATTGAGCCGCGTGCGCAGACCAGCCATTAAGCTCCGCCGCCTGTTGCCCCTGATGCTCCTGCCGGCGCTGGCGGGGTGTGCGGTGTTTTCGGCGCGGCCGCATTATCGGGGCAATGCGGTGACGTCGCGTGAACTCAGGCAATTGACGCCGGGGGTTTCGACCGAGGCGGACGCGACCGCGCTGCTCGGCACGCCGACTCTGCGCGAGACATTCGATCGGCGTGACTGGCTCTATGTCAGCCAGGTGACCAAGCGACGCATCGCCCAGACCCAGGGGGTGCTGCGCCAGAAGGTGGTTGTGCTGCATTTCAACGATGCCGGGGTGTTGCAGTCGATTCACGGCGTGAACAAGAAGCAGGCGGTGCAGGTGGCGATGGCCGGTGGTCACACCAAGGCGCCGGGCGGCCATGCGAGCCTGTTTCAGCAGCTGGTCGGCGGGGTCGGGCATTATAATCCGGGATTGGGCGCCGGCGCGGGCGGCGGGTTCGGCGGCGGCGGCAGCAGCGATATTGGCGGGGCCAGCGGCAGCAGCGGCTTGTCGGGTTTCTGAGCCATGGTGGCGCGGCGTCGTCTGATGGTCGGGGCGGCGGCGGGCCTGGCGGCGGGTCTGGTGCCGCGGCTCGGCGCGGCGACGGCGTGGGGGCAGGCGGCATCGCCGTTCACGCCGGGGGCCGATCCCGAGGCACCGCAGCTCAATGATGTGGTGGCGGAGGGGTATCGGCGTGATGTGATCATTCGCTGGGGCGACCCGGTGTTGGCCAACGCGCCGCCGTTCACGCCGGATGACCTCACCGAAATCGAGGCGGCGCGGCAGTTCGGCTGGGATGGGATCATCGCCGGCATCGTCACGCCGCCGCAAGCGCAGGATGGCGTGGCACGGCTGGTCATGGTCGTGGGTCATCCGGACGTGTCGGCGCGCATGGTGTTTGCCGACGGGCGGGACCGGCCGCGCATTGCCGGCAAGTTGCAGGGGGCCTCGGTGCTGAACCTGTCGTATCGCGGCGGCCGGTGGGTCGTGGTCGATGGGGGGTATCAGTCGCGCCGGATTTCCGATGGCACGCTGTGCACCATTACCGGCCCGGCGGCGGCGGTGATCGGGCAGAGCGTGCAGGGCATCCTGGCGCCGGGACTCGGCTGTGTGACGCCGTGGAACACGGTGCTGCTGCCGGAAGGGCGCACCGCGCCGTGGATCATGCGGCTGGCGGGACGGGCGGCCGGGTTTTCGAGCCCGACCGTGGGCGCCGGGTTCGGCTGGGTCGCGGAGATCGATGCGCTCAACCCGACATCGTTTCCCGCCAAGCGCACGGCGCTGGGGCGGATGCCGCGCGCGGGCGTGGCCTGCGGGCTCGCGGCGGATGGCTCGGCCGTCGTGTTCATGACCGAGGATGCGCCGATGGGGCGGTTGTTCCGGTTCAAGGGCGCGGCACCGGTGGGCGATGGGTCGGGCGCGCTCGATGCCGGAACGCTGGCGGTGGCGATGATCGAGGGGTCGGCCATCGTGTGGCGTGACCTGCCGGGCGGGATTCCGAGCCTGACCGCGACATTGTCGGCCGCGCGCGACGGGGCCCGGTTCGATGCGCCTGCCGGCCTGGCGATCGGGCCGGATGGCACGGTGTTTCTGGCGTGTTCGGGCAATCCGGGGCGGGGGGTGGATCAGGTCGATGCGCTCAACCCGCGATCGGGCAATGGCGCGGGGCATGTTCTGGCGCTGACGCCGGCGGGCGGTGATCTGGCGGCGGCGCGATTCGCCGGGCGGGCGGTGCTGCTCGGCGGCAACCCGAACACCGATCCGTCGGCGCGCTACACGCCGGGGTCGCTGGCCTGGCTGCGCTCGCCCTATTCATTGAATTTCGATGCGGCGCACCGGCTTTATATCGGCACCGATCAGGGCGGGGCGGTGAGCGACACCGCGGATGGGTTGTTTACGATGGAAGTGTCCGGTTTCGGGCGCTATGCGTTGGATATGCTGTATCTCGCGCCGATCGGCGGGGCGATCGGGGCGGCGGGATTCGGGCCGCGGGGGCGCGATGTGTTCACGGTGGCGCGCCATCCGGGGGCGACGCCGAACGCGGATTTCGCGCATCCCGCGACGCGCTGGCCGACCGTGCAGCCGGACATGCCGCCGCAGACCACGCTGGTGTCGCTCGCGCGGTAAGGGCGTTTTGTGTTCGGGCGGCGCTACCCCCCGTCCCGAGGATCGATCAGGAGGATGTCATGTTGAATCAACCGAGCCCACTGAAATTGAACGACCCGACCCTGCTGCGCGAGGCCAATCTGGTCGGGGGCCGCTGGATCGGCGCCGATGATGGAAAGACCCTCGCGATTCTCAACCCGGCGACCGGCGATCTGGTCGGCCGGGTGCCGGCGATGGGGACGGCGGAGACGCGCCGGGCGATCGAGGCGGCGGACGCCGCGTTCGGGCCGTGGCGGGCGATGCTGGCCAAGGAACGCGCGGTCATTCTGCGCCGGTTGTTCGAGCTGATGATGGCCAATCAGGACGATCTCGCGATGATCATGACGGCGGAACAGGGCAAGCCGCTGGCGGAAGCCAAAGGCGAGATCGCCTATGCCGCCTCGTTCATCGAGTGGTTCGGCGAGGAAGCCAAACGGGTCTATGGCGATACGATACCGCAGAACGCCAAGGGGCGGCGGATCATTGTGCAGAAGCAGCCGATCGGGGTGTTCGCCGCGATCACGCCGTGGAATTTTCCCTCGGCGATGATCACCCGCAAGGCCGGGCCGGGTTGGGCGGCGGGATGCACCGGCGTGATCCGCCCCGCGAGCCAGACACCTTTCTCAGCACTGGCGCTCGGCGTGTTGGCCGAGCGGGCCGGGATGCCGCCGGGCGTTTGCAATGTGATCACCGGACCATCGGGGCCGATCGGCAAGGAGCTGACCGGCAACCCGATCGTGCGCAAGCTGAGCTTCACCGGGAGCACCGAGGTCGGTGCGATGCTGCTGGCGCAATGCGCGCCGAGCGTGAAAAAAACCTCGATGGAACTCGGCGGCAACGCGCCGTTCATCGTGTTCGACGACGCCGACCTGGATGCGGCGGTGGCGGGCGCCATCGTTTCCAAATTCCGCAACGCTGGTCAAACCTGCGTTTGCGCCAATCGGCTGCTGGTGCAGGATGGCGTGTTCGATGCGTTCGCGGCGAAGCTGAAACTGGCGGTCGAGGCGCTGCGGGTCGGTAATGGGATGGAGGCGGGCGTGACCCAGGGGCCGATGATCAACAAGGAGGCGGTCGAGAAGGTCGAGGAGCATATCGCCGATGCGGTGAGCCATGGCGCAACCGTGGTGACCGGTGGCAAGCCGCACGCCAAAGGCGGTAATTTTTTCGAGCCGACCGTGCTGGCCGATGTGCCGCGGACGGCGCTGATCTTCCGCGAGGAGACGTTCGGGCCGGTCGCGCCGCTGTTCCGGTTCAAGACCGAGGAGGAGGCGATCGCGATGGCGAACGATACCGAATTCGGCCTGGCGAGCTATTTTTATGCGCGCGACGTCGGGCGGATTTTCAGGGTCGCCGAGGCGCTCGATTACGGGATCGTGGGCATCAACGAAGGGTTGATCTCGACCGAGGTGGCGCCGTTCGGCGGGATGAAATCATCCGGCCTGGGTCGGGAAGGGTCGAAATACGGGATCGAGGACTATCTCGAGATCAAATATCTCGCCCTGGGTGGGCTGGGGGAGTGATGGCGCGCACGCCGGTCACGGAGCGTTGCGCCGCCTGACCGGCTCAGGAGGGCGAGATCGTTGTCTCGCTGATCGCGGCTTCACATTCCAGGGCGTTCGGCATCGGTCGTGACATCCGGTGCCGTTCGGCGAGCAGGAGGGCGATGCCGACCGCGGTCGAGATCAGGAAAAATCCGAAGCCGATCTCGATCTGGGTGGCGCGGGCGATCCGGCTGCCGGAGCCGAGCAGGGCGAAGATCACGGTTTGTGGGATGAAACCGATTGCCGAGCCGAGCAGGAAGCCGCCCGCCGGCACGGTCGAGACGCCGGCAAGCAGGTTGAGCAGCAGATTGTTGCCGACCGGCATCAGCCGCAGGGTGAGGGCGGCGATGAAGGGGCGGCGGGTCAGCGCCCGGTCGATCGATCGGGCGCGGCCGCGCAGGCGTGACTGAACGAAATTTCGCGCGATCAGCCGCGCCCAGAACAGATCGGCGGCGCAACCGATGATCTGGGCGGCCAACGCGATGGCGACGCCGATCGTGACGCCCCAGGCGAATCCGGCGGCGAAGGCGACGATCTGACGGGGCATGCCGACGGCGCAGGCGAGCGCGCCAAGGCCGATGAAGCCGGCGATGTCGTCGAGATCGGGGCGGGCGTGGGCGTGGGATTTCAGGATGGCGCCGAACGGCAGGAGGTGCAGCGCAAGGACGCCGCCGGTCAGGCCAACCAGAAGCAGCAGCGGTTTGGCGATCAGCTTCAGGGACAGGGCGGGGCGGGCCATCGCGCTGCGGCTACGCACTATGCTCGAGCGAGGGCAGCGCCGCGAACGCGGTGAGGCGTGAGGCGACGGCAGGCGGCGGTTCGGCCACGATTTCGGGCTGGTTCCAGCGGCGCTGTAACCACGCGACGCCGATCAGATCGACCACACCGACCTTGAGGCGACCCCAGGTGCCGTAATGCGATGCGCCGGTCTGGCGCGGCCGGTGGCCGACCGGGTGCGAGATCACCGCACCGCCCGCGCGGATGAACAGGGCGGGCAGAAAGCGGTGCATGTGATCGAACTGGGGCAGATCGAGAAAGACCGCGCGGCGGAACAGTTTCAGGCCGCAGCCGGTGTCGGGCGTGGCATCGCCGAGCAGGCGGGCGCGCACCCGGTTGGCGATGCGCGAACTGAGCCGCTTGATCGCATCGTCCTGGCGGCGATGGCGATGACCGGCGAGCAGGATCGGCTTGTCGGCGCGGTCATGCTGCATCGCAATGTCGATCATGGCGGGAATATCGGCGGGATCGTTCTGACCATCGCCATCGAGCGTGGCGATCCAGGTGGCATGGGCGGCGCGCACGCCGGTGATCACGGCCGCACTCTGACCGCAACTGCTGCGATGACGGATCACGCGCAGATCGGCATGGGTCCTGGCATCGGCGCTCAGAATCGCGGCTGTGGCATCGGTGCTGCCATCATCGACATAGATGATCTCGTAATCGCGCCCGGTCATCGCGGCGCGGATCTCGCGCAGCAAGGGGGCGATGTTTTCCGCCTCGTTGTGAACCGGAACGACGACGGCGATGCTGTCGCGGGTGCTGGGGCGTGGTGGTGTTTCCATGGATGCTCTTCCTCATCGGGTGACAGCGGCGGATGACAGCGATCGTCACGAAATTGTGAGCCAATTCGGGCAGTTCTATGGCCGAAGATGTGACAATGCGTAAATGTGATCGATCACGGCGCCATGAGTTTCCATAATATTTCTTCTGCGATCTTTGGATGTTGCCGACCTCAATGGATCGCCGGCTCCGCGATAACCCCCGCCTGTTGCAGGAAATCGAAATCGCAGCCCGTGTCGGCCTGGCCGATATGCGCCGCCGCCATCGCGCCATAGCCGCGCGCGTAGCGCGGTGCCGGCGGCACCCAGGCGGCGCGGCGGGAGTCGAGTTCGGCATCGCTCAGCCGTACCGAAATGCGCCGTGCCGCGACATCGAGCTCAATGACGTCGCCCGTGCGGATCAGGGCCAGCGGACCGCCGATGAACGCCTCCGGCGCGACGTGCAGGATACACGCGCCGTAGCTGGTGCCGCTCATGCGGGAGTCGGAAATGCGCAGCATGTCGCGCACCCCCTGTTTGAGCAGTTTCACCGGGATCGGCAGCATGCCCCACTCCGGCATGCCGGGGCCACCGAGCGGGCCGGCATTGCGCAGCACCAGAACGGTGTCGGCCGTGACGTCGAGATCAGGGTCGGCCACGGCGCGGGCCATGCTGTCGTAATCATCGAAGACCAGCGCCGGGCCTTGATGCTTGAGCAGATGCGGTGCTGCGGCCGCTGGTTTCATCACGCAACCGTTGGGCGCAAGGTTGCCGCGCAGCACGGCCAACCCGTCGGCGGTGGCGACCGGCCGGTCGAGTGGACGGATCACGTCGTCATTCCAGATTGTCGCCGTCGCGATATTCTCGCCCAGCGTATGGCCGTTCACCGTTGCGGCGGTCAGGTCGAGTCGCTCGGCGATTCGGGTCAGAAACGCCGTCAGCCCGCCGGCGTAGAAAAAATCCTCCATCAGGAACGCACCCGATGGGCGGATGTTGGCCAGCACCGGCACGCCGGTGGAGAGCTGGTCGAACCGGTCGAGCGCGAGCGGGATGCCGGCCCGGCGCGCGAGAGCGATCAGGTGAATGATCGCGTTGGTCGAACCCGCCAGCGCCGCGCTCGCGATGATGGCGTTGTCGAAGCTGGCCGGCGTTAGAATATCGGTCAATCTGCGATCGTCCCAGGCCAGTTCGACCGCCCGGCGTCCGCATGCGGTGGCCATGCGGGCGTGGCTGGAATCGGCGGCCGGGATCGATGTCGCGCCCGGTAACGTGAGGCCGAGCACCTCGGCCAGCGAGGTCATGGTCATCGCGGTGCCCATGGTCATGCAGACGCCGTCGGACCGGGCGATGCCGGATTCCATTTCGGACCATTGCGCCTCGGTGATCGTCCCTGCCCGCTTCTCATCCCAGTATTTCCAGATATCGGAGCCTGATCCGAGGATTTTACCGCCCCAATTGCCGCGCAGCATCGGCCCTGCGGGCATGAAGATTGCAGGAATCCCGGCGCTGATCGCGCCCATCAGGGTCGCCGGGGTGGTCTTGTCGCACCCCCCCATCAGCACCGCGCCGTCGACCGGCAGCGAGCGCAGATTTTCCTCGACCTCCATCGCCAGCAGGTTGCGATAGAGCATGGTCGTCGGTTTCACGAAATTTTCCGGCAGCGCCATCACCGGAATTTCGACGGGAAATCCACCGGCTTCGAGCACGCCGCGCTTGATCGATTCGACACGGGCTGGAAAATGACCATGGCAATGCGCAAGGCCGCTCCAGGTATTGATGATCGCGATGATCGGCTTGCCGTCGATGTCTTCGAGGTCGAAGCCGAGTTGGCGGATGCGCGAACGATGGCCGAAACTGCGCAGGTCAGCCGCGCCGAACCAGCGATGGCTGCGCAGGGTGGATTTGTCGCGCTGGTTCATTGAGTCGCTCCGTTTCCCGCATCCGGTTTCCCGCATCGATGGTTATCGTTAAAATCCGGTGACGTCCATCCGAACCGCAGCGTGATCCCCCGCTTGACACACCGCTTGACGCTGGCCACTGGTCGCCTGATGGTTGGGGTGCGTTAACCAACCGGAGGTCGAGATGTCCCCTAGATTCACCCCGCTCGCGCTGGTCGCCCTGGTTACGAGCGGTTTGATCGCGCCACGGCTGGTCGAGGCGGCCACCGGCGCGGCGCCGGTGCCGACGCCGGCGCAACTCTGGCAGCAGGTGCATGCGTTGCAGGAACACGGAAAACTGCTCGAGGGCAGCCATTTATACATGTTCGGCTCGCGCATGGCTGATTATTACACGATCGACCGGGCCAACCCCCCTGCCCTGGCCGCCGCCGCCAAGGGGGTCGCCGCGGTCAAGACCTTTCCCGCCGGCAGCCTGCTGATCAAGGAGAATTTCAACGATCACAAGCAGCTCGGCACCATTACCGCGATGCTGAAACTACCCGGCTATGACAAACAGAACCGCAACTGGGTGATGGCGATGTATAAGCCCGACGGTACGCCGATGGCGTTCGGCAAGGTCGACTCCTGCGACAAATGCCACGCGATCGCGAGCGCCAGCGATTTCGTGTTTCCGCCGCTGCGCCGGTTGCCGCCGATGCTGGTGCTCAGCTTCTTTCCGGGACAGACGATGTCGCCGGCCTATCTCAAGCTGTTGAACCAGGATCAGAAATGACCCGCGCCACCGGCGCCGCATCAATGCGCGGTGAACGGCGGCGCAATGAACGGCGCGGGCAAGGTTTGAAATCCTGGCCGCGCCAGGAAATACCCTTGCATCAGGGTAACGCCCAGCCCCGCCAGGGTGTGATATTCGGCGCTGGTTTCGATGCCCTCGGCGATCACCGCAATGTCAAGTTCGGCGCAGAGCGAGACACAATGGCGCACCAGACAGCGCCGCACCGGATCGGCATCGATGCCGGCGATCAACGCGCGGTCAAGCTTGACGATGTCGGGGTGGAACTGCGCCAGAAGATTGAGGTTGGAATATCCGGCACCGAAATCATCGATCGCGGTGCGGAAGCCCATCGCCCGATAGGCCGCGACGATCCGTGCCAGATGATCCGGATCAATCACCGCCTCACTTTCGGTAATTTCGAAAATCAGCCGATCGGTCGGAAATCCGACGCGGGCCGCCGCCTGCAACGTCGCGCGGATACAGGCGCGCGGTTCATAGACCGCATTCGGCATGAAATTGATCGACAATGCGGCTGTTGCCGCCCCCAGCCCCAGAAGCGCCGCCGTTTCGATCGCGGTGACGCGGCAGGCCTGGTCGAAACCATACATTTCAGCCGGCGTTACCGCGGCGATCACCGCACCCGCCCCCTCGCCGTTCGGACCGCGGACCAGCGCCTCATAAGCAAAGACGTCACCACGTGATAGATCGACGATCGGCTGAAACGCCATGCTCAACGGCCGTTCATAGGTGCCTCGGTGGCAACCAAGGCATCCGGTTGATCCGGTGATCGTCGTCTCGTGGACGGACATGAAATGCTCTCAATAGGACAGGAATATCACCTTAATTTCTACCAGGATTGTTAACATAGTCTGAACGAGGCAGGGCCTAACTATCACGAAACCGTGATCAAACAGGTTGTGATCAAGCGGGATGTGATCAAGCGGGGATGATGGCGCTCAGAGCACGAAGGCCCCGGCCCGCATCACCGGTTCGACCGCGCCGGCGGCGCTGATGCCGTCGACATCGATCTGGGCGGACCCGATCATCCAATCGACGTGAATGAGGCTTTCATTGGCGCCGCGCGCGGCATCGCAGCCGCCTTGCATGTTCAGCGCCAGCGCCTGTCCCAACGCAATATGGCTGGCGGCGTTTTCGTCGAACAGGGTATTGCGGAAGATCAGCCCCGATTGCGCCACTGGAGACGCCGCCGGCACCAGCGCCACCTCACCCAGGCGCGCGGCGCCTTCATCGGTGCCGATCAGGGCGCGCAACACCTCCTGCCCCTTGCTCGCCGTTGCCTCGACGATGCGCCCCGCCTCGAACCGGACCACGATATCCTCGATGAGCGCACCGCCATTGACCAGAGGTTTTGTTGCAGAAACAATGCCTTCCACCATCATTTTGTGAGGCATGGTGAACACTTCCTCGGTCGGCATATTGGGCAGGCAGACAACGCCGTTGCGGGCCTCGGTAGCGCCACCGGCCCAGAGATGATCCTCGGCCAGCCCCACCCGCAGGTCGGTGCCGGGGCCGCGAAACCGCAGTGCGGCGAAGCGGCGCGCATTCAGGATGTCGCACCGGTCGAGCAGGGTGGCGGCATGATCGCGCCACGCCGCGACCGGGTCCGGCTGATCGATCCGGCTGACCGCGAAGATCGCCTCCCATAATTTCGCGACGGCGACATCCGGCGTCTCGTCGGGGAACACCGAACGCGCCCAGCCCGGGGTCGCGAAGGACAGGATCGACCAGTTGGTGGCGAAGCTGCTGATCAGGGCGCGCATCGGCTTCATCGCGGCCGCGGTGGCGCGTTGCGTCCGGCCGATCCGGGCCGCATCGCATCCGGCGAGCAGCATCGGGTCCGATCCCACGATGGTCAGCACCGCCGCGCCATCGCCGATCGATTTCGCCATCGCCTCATACACCCAGGCCGGAGCGAAATCGAAACTCTCGTCATCGGCGTGGATGAACCGGGTGCGCTGGATCACCTCATCGGCGAAGAACGGCACCACCAGGGTCGCGCCGGCGTCGTAAGCGTGCGCCGCGATCCGCTGCACCAGCCCGCGCGCCTCGATCGGGGCGCTGATGATCAGCTCCTGGTCCTTCTGGACGTTGACCCCGATTTTCACCGCGATATTCGCGAGGCGATCCAGTTTTTCATCCTGCGTCATGTCATGTCTCCTTCGATCACCATACCATCATAACCCGGTTCGATCCCGGGCGGCAGAGTCGCCGCCAGCGTGGCGTAGTCCATGTCCGGCCCCATATGGGTGAGAATGGTGCGGCGCGGTCGCAGCGCGGCGACCCAATCCTTGACCTGATCGAGATTGGCATGGGTCGGATGGCGCGGGCCGTGGGTGAAACAATCGACCACCCAGGTATCGATCCCGGCGAGCCGCGCGAACTGGTCATCGGCGAAGCGCATCACATCGGTGCAATAGGCGATATTGCCCACGCGCAGGCCGAGCGAGGGGATAAAGCCGTGATCCTGGCCGATGATGCCGACCTTCAGACCGCAGATCTCGTGACTCTCGCCCGGCGCGATCACGTTGGTCTCGATCACCGGGCGGTAGAACCCCGGCTTCTGCCAGGGTTTGAACGCATAATCGAACCGCTGGCGCAGCTCCTGCCAGGTTCGCTCGTCGCTGTAGCCGGGGATCGGCGCGTCGAGCAGCCGATTGAGAATCCGGACCTCGTCGAGCCCGGCGATATGATCGGCATGGGCGTGGGTGAACAGAACCGCATCGATCCGGCCGATCCGGTTGGCGGTCAGTTGCAGGCGCAATTCCGGCGCGGTGTCGATCAGCAGACGGCCGGACGGCGCACTGATCACGATGCTCGCGCGGGTGCGGGCGTTGCGCGGCTCATGCGGGTCGCACTGCCCCCAATCGCCGCCGCCATCCTCGCCGCCGATTTGCGGCAATCCGGCCGAACCGCCGGTGCCGAGCAGGGTAATGGTGAATTTCATGCGGCTTTGGTGAACAGGCGCCGGAAATTGCCGGTGGTCAGATCGGCCAGCGCCGCCTCGCTCATGCCACGCAGCCCGGCCAGCGTGCGCGCCGTGTGCACCGTATTGCCCGGTTCGTTGCGCGACCCGCGCAGCGGCACGGGCGCCAGATAGGGCGAATCGGTCTCGACCAGGAGGCGCTCGGCCGGCACGTCAAGCGCGATCGCGCGCAGCTCGACCGATTTCGGGAAGGTCAGCATCCCGGAAAACGAGACATATCCACCGATCGCGAGCGCGCGTTCGGCCAGGCGCCGCCCCGAGGAGAAGCAATGCAGCAGAAACAGGAATTGCCGCTCGGCGAACGCCGCTTCAAGCATCGCGGCGATATCGTCATCGGCGTCGCGGGCATGGATCGCCAGCGGCAGGCCGGTGAGCTGGGCGGCGCGGATATGGGCGGCGAAATTCGCCGCCTGCACATCGCGGGGGGCCTTGTCGTAGAAATAATCCAGCCCGGTTTCACCGATGCCGATTACTTTGGGATGCCGGGTCAGGGCGGCGATGGTCTCCGGCGCGGGGATCGCGCCGGCCTCGCCGGCATGGGCCGGATGCACGCCGACACAGGCCCATACCGCCGCCGCCGCCTCGGCCATCGCGATCGCCTGACGCGATTGCTCCAGCGTGGTGCCGATGGTGACCATTTCGCCGACCCCGGCCGCCTGGGCGCGCGCGATCACGCCGGGCCGTTCCGCTTCGGTGAAATAATCCAGATGACAATGGGAATCGATCAGCATGGGCGGTATATAGAACCGCCCGGCCCGGATCGGAACAGCCCGCACTTGACCACGGGCCGAGGCTCTGCCCATCTCCGCGACGAGGCCCGGTCGCGGCCCGGAGGATATGATGAAAAAACCAGTCATGCTGACGATTCTCGACGGGTTCGGCTGGCGCGAGGCGCGTGACGACAACGCGGTCGCCCTGGCCAGAACGCCGAATTTCACCCGGCTCTGGCAGAATTCGCCCCATGCTTTCCTGCACACCAGCGGACATGACGTCGGCCTGCCTGACGGGCAGATGGGCAATTCCGAGGTTGGCCACATGAATATCGGCGCCGGCCGGGTCGTGATGCAGGATCTGCCGCGCATCGATGCCGCGATCGCCGATGGCTCGCTCAAGGCCAATCCCGATTTGCAGCGATTCATCGCGACGCTGAAAACCTCGGCCGGGGCGTGCCATCTGCTCGGTCTGGTCTCGCCCGGCGGCGTCCATGCGCATCAGCGCCACATCGCGGCACTCGCCACCATCGTCGCCGAGGCCGGGGTGCCGGTGTTCGTCCACGCCATCACCGACGGGCGCGACACCCCGCCCGAGAGCGGCGCCGATTGCCTGACCTGGCTGCGCGACGCCCTGCCCGCCGGCACCGAAATCGCCACCGTGATCGGGCGGTATTACGCCATGGATCGGGACAATCGCTGGGAGCGCGTCGAGCAGGCCTATGATTTATTCGTCGATGGCGCCGGCACCGCGGCGGCCGACCCGATCGCGGCGCTGCACGCGAGCTATCGCGCCCGGATCACCGATGAATTCGTCAAACCCGTGGTGATCACCGGTTATCCGGGGATCAGCGATGGCGATGGCCTGCTCTGCGCGAATTTTCGCTCCGATCGGGTGCGCGAGATCCTGACCGCGCTGCTCGACCCGGTCTTCGATGGCTTCGCCCGCGCCCTGGTGGTGAAATTCAGCGCAGCACTCGGCATGGTGCCCTATTCGGATCACCTCGATAAATTCATGCACTGCCTGTTTCCGCCGGACCCGCTGGCGAACGTGCTGGGCGAGGTGGTCGCACGGGCGGGGATGCATCAGCTCCGCGCCGCCGAGACCGAGAAATATCCCCATGTGACGTATTTTCTCAACGGGGGCCGCGAAACGCCGTTCGAAGGCGAGGATCGGATCATGGTGCCCTCGCCCAAAGTCGCGACCTACGACCTTCAGCCCGAAATGTCGGCGCCGGCATTGACCGATAAAGTCGTCGCCGCGATCGAAGCGGGTGATCTCGACCTGATCGTGCTCAATTTCGCCAATCCGGACATGGTCGGCCATACCGGCGTGCTGGAGGCGGCGATCAAGGCGGTCGAAACCGTCGATACCTGCCTCGGCCGGATCGACGCCGCGATCACGGCACGGCACGGCGCCATGATCGTCACCGCCGATCATGGTAATTGCGAAATGATGCGCGACCCGGTCACCGGCGGCCCCCATACCTCCCATACGCTGAACCCCGTGCCGGTGCTGCTCACCGGCGCCCCCCCCGGCACCACGCTGCACGACGGCCGCCTCGCCGACCTCGCCCCCACGCTGCTTGCCCTGCTCGGCCTCCCCCAACCCAGCGAAATGACCGGCAAATCGCTGATCGAACCCGATGCCGGCCACAGGTGACGAGGTTACGCGCTTGAAAAAGGCCAGGGGCGCTGCCCCTGGACCCCGCCAAAGGCGGAGCCTTTGGAATCCACCAGTTTTAGTCCGAGGAGGGCGATGCCCGGAACTCGCGACCGATCTGGCCTGGATCGCCCTCCCCGGACTAAAACTTACGGGTTCTAAGGGCTCAGCCCTTAGTGGGGGTCCAGGGGGCAAAGCCCCTTGGCCTTCCTTCAAGCGCGCAACCTCGCTGTCCGCGCTCGGTCTGCTCATCGCGATCGGGTGTGCCAAGGCGGGGCCGTTGAGCGCTGCGCAGCATCGGTTGGATGTGGCCAATCAGGCGGCGCAGCGGCATCAGGCGGCGGCGGCGGCGGCGGCTGAGGCGGTCGCGGCGGCGCGGCGGCGGCAGGCGGTGCTGGTCGATCAGGAGATCGCGGCGACGGCGGCGTTGCGGGCCACGGAGGATCATACCGCGCGAGTCGTGGCGAAACTCGATGGTCTGACGCGCCGGGCCGCCGCCGCGCGCGCCGAACTCGATGCCGATGCGGCGGCGATCGCGCCGTTGCTGCCATTGATCGTGCGGCTCGCGTTGCATCCCGCGGCCACGTTGCTCGCGGCCGACGCCGTGCCGCGCCGCGCCGCTGAAGGGGCTTTGGCGATGCAGGGCCTGACCCGCGAGATCGGGGCGCGCGCGGCATCGTTGCGGGCGGCGCGGGTACGATACGCGGCGCTGACCGCGGATCTGACCGCGCAGCAGGCCGCGCTCACCCAGGCGGTCGCCGTGCAGCAGGCGAGCGACGCGGCCTTGCAGTCCGACATCGCGGCGGTTCGCGAGCAGGCCGCCGCCTCGATCGCGCGCCATGCCGCCGAGGCGCGGGCCGCCGCGCGCGCCGCCGCGACGGCGCATGATCTGGTCGGGGTGATCGCGCAACTGCAACGCCAGCGGCAAGCGGCGGCGCGGGCGCGCGCCGAGGCGGCGGCAGCGCGGATTCCGGCGCCATCGGGGGTGCTGCCCCATGCGTTGCAGCATGCGCCCGTGGCCGGCACGCTGGTGCGGGCGTTTGGCGGGCCGACATCGGCGGGTCCGGCGACGGGGGATACGTTTGCGGCGACACCGGGCGCCGTGGTCGGTGCTGCGTGCAGCGGGCGGGTGGTGTTCGCGCGGCCGTTCGAGAGTTACGGTAAATTGATGATCCTCGAGTGCGGCGGCGGCTACGATTTTGTGATGGCGGGGTTCGACCGGTTCGATGTCGCGGTCGGGCAGTCGGTACGGGCTGGTCAACCGGTGGGGGCCATGGCACGATACGATGCTCATGATCCAGGCAATCAGCCGCGTCTTTATGTCGAGTTGCGCCAGAACGGCACTGCAATCGACCCGGCTGGTCATTTTGGTGGTTGAACAGACTGTCGGGCGGCAGAAACTGCCCACTGGACTTCCGGTTCAAGCGCATTATTGGATCATGGCATATCGATCGGGCGTGGCAAAAGGATGGCGCGGATGAAGTTTCGGACCAGTTTGTTGATTGCCGGCACGTTCGCCGCCGGGATCGGGGTGGGGGTGATCGTGCCGGTGGTGCGCGGTGCGCTGGCCGACTCTCCGGCGGGCGACAACACCTATCAGCAGCTCGGCCTGTTCGAGAATATTTTTCAGCGGGTCAAAGCCGATTACGTGATGCCCGAGCCGTCCCGCAAGCTGGTCTATGATGCGATGAACGGCATGCTGACGGGGCTCGATCCCCATAGCGGCTATATGAACAAGCGCCAGTATGCCGACATGCAGGCTGAGACCAGCGGCCAGTTCGGCGGTCTCGGCCTCGAAGTGTCGGAGGCATCGGGCTTCATCAAGGTCATCAGCCCGATCGATGACACGCCCGCCGCCAAGGCCGGCATCAAGCCGGGCGATCTGATCGTCGCGATCGATGGCAAGCCGATGGTCGGCATGACGCTCAACAAGGCGGTCGATGCGATGCGCGGCCCGCCGGGCAGTCAGATCACCCTCACCCTCAAGCGCGCCGGGGTCGATAAGCCGATCATCGATACGCTGACCCGCGCCACCATTCATGTCCAGGCCGTCAAGGACAAGCTTTACGGCAACATCGGCTACATGCGCCTCGCCAGCTTCTCGGAGAATGCGAGCCGTGACATCCGCCGCGCGGTGCACAAGCTGCGCGCGGAGAGCCATGGCCATGTCGATGCCTATGTGCTCGACCTGCGCAACAATCCTGGCGGCCTGCTCAACCAGGGCATCGCCGTGGCCAATGATTTCCTCAAGACCGGCGAAATCGTCTCGACCCATGGCCGGCACAGTTCGGATGACGAGGTTTGGTACGCGCATCCGGGCGACGCGCTGGTCAATCATGCGCCGATCGTTATTCTGATCAACTCCGGCACCGCCTCGGCGGCCGAGATCGTCAGCGCCGCCTTGCAACAGAACCGCCGCGCGGTGGTGATGGGAACCCGCAGCTTCGGCAAGGGCTCGGTGCAGACTATTTTCACCATTCCCGACCACGGCGCGCTGCGCCTGACCACGGCGCTGTATTACACGCCATCGGGCAAGTCGCTCCAGGATTACGGCGTGCAACCCGATGTCGAGGTGCATGAGAGTCGCAATCCAAAGGACCAGTTCCCCAAAATTCGTGAAGCGGACATGCCGAACGCGTTCCATAATCCGTCCGGCATGAAGACGCCGATCCTGCCGCCGAAGCTGGTGCTGCCGGCCATGGTCAAAACCATCGCGCCGCGTCCGCCGGCGAACTGGCCCAAGCTGGTGCCCGACAAGCCGAGCACCGACTACCAGTTGCAGATGGCGCTGAAACTGGCTGCCGCCATGGTGCATCAAGGCGGGGCGCATCAGGACGGTTCGAGCCAGGCCGACGCGTCGCACTGA
>NZ_JBMFGY010000031.1:27345-31586 GCF_049977125.1 Acidiphilium sp.
GCATCAAGGCGGGGCGCATCAGGACGGTTCGAGCCAGGCCGACGCGTCGCACTGAGTTGGGGATCATGCCGCGGATACCGCCAGCGCTGAAGCTGTTCTGGGGTGGGGTTGCCGCTGTGCTGGTGATCGGAGGGGCGGTGTTGCAATTTCTCGGCCCGATCCCGCCGAAGCTGCCACCCCGCGCCGCCGATGGTGCGATTCCTGCCCCGAGCCCGCTGCTTGAGATGGCATCCGGCGTCGATCCGCACTGGCTCATTCCGCATCCCGGCGCGTATGGCGTTCTGCCGATGCAGTATTACGCCGCGCGCACGGTCGCCCGTCCCGATGTGCCGCGCATCGCGATCATGGTCGCGGGTCTCGGCTATGCCCTCGGCCCCGGTCTCGATGCCGTGCGCGATCTGCCGCCGGCGGTTTCGCTCGCCGTGTCACCCTATGGTGTCCATGACGCGGCGATCGCCGCCGCCGCACGCAAGGCCGGGCACGAGACGCTGATGGGTCTGCCGATGCAGGTGGATGGCGGGCCGGACATCACCGCCGGCGATCGGGCGCTGCGGGCCGGCGGCTCGGGCGCGCATAATCTCGAACGACTCGACTGGGCGTTGTCGCGCCTGTCCGGCTACGCCGGCGTGACCGATGCGATTGGATTGACCGTGCCGGAACTTTTCATGACCCATAAGCGCGCCGCCGCCTGGCTGGCCGGGCAATTGACCGCGGATGGGCTGTTCATGGTGATCGCGGAGCCGACGATCGCCTCGCCGGACGGCGTCGACAGCCGCAGCGCCGATGTCGTTATCGATCCATCCCAGGGACGTGCCGCCGAGGCCGCTTCACTGAGCCAGCTTGCCAACACGGCACTGACCCGGGGCAGCGCGCTGGGGGTTCTGCTCAACCCGACGCCGCCCGCGATCGCGGCCCTGGCGACCTGGTGCCAAAGCCTGACCGGGCAGCACATCGCGCTCGTGCCGGTCAGCGCCCTGGTCGCACCGGCCCTGGTAACACCGGCCCTGGCACAATGATCGAGCCGACCACCCTGCCCTATCGCGCCAATGTCGGCGCCGCCCTGTTCAATCGGACCGGCCGGATTTTGGTCGCACGGCGCGCCGATCAGGGCGGGCTCGTGACCCATCCATGGCAATTGCCGCAGGGCGGCATCGATGCCGGTGAAGACCCGCGGGAAGCCGTGCTGCGCGAATTGGGCGAGGAAATCGGCACCAGCGCCGCGACCATCATCGGTGAAATCCCCGAGTGGGTGACCTATGAGTTTCCGCCCGCCATCGCCGCACGGCTGGGCAACCGCCATCGGGGCCAGCGCCAGCGCTGGTTTGCCCTGCGCTTCACCGGCACCGACGACATGATCCGGCTCGATGCCGATCCGCATCCTGAATTCATCGACTGGCGCTGGACCGATCTCGCCGCGATCCCTGATCTGGCGGTGCCGTTCAAACAACATATTTACCACCGGATCGCGCATGATTTCGCGCGCTTCGCCACCCCGACCGGAGATTTCTGATGGGCAGCATGATCGAATTGACCGCGGCCGATGGCCATAAATTTCAAGCCTACGCCGCCGGCGACGCAGCCGCCACGCGGGGCATCGTGATGGTGCAGGAAATTTTCGGCGTGAACGCGCATATGCGCCAGATCGCCGATCATTACGCCCGTTTCGGCTATTACGTGCTCGCCCCCGCCGTGTTCGACCGCGTTGAACGCAATGTCGAGCTCGACTACACGCCGGAGGGCATCAAAAAAGGTCTCGAACTTCGCGCCGCGATCACCGAAGCCGACGTGATGCTGGATATCAACGCCACCGCCGCGCGACTCAGCCCCCGCCCGACCGGCATTATCGGCTATTGCTGGGGCGGCACCATCGCCTGGTGGGGCGCCACCCGGACCAAGGCGTTCAAAGCCGCGATCAGCTGGTACGGCGGCGGCATCGTGCAGACCAAGGAAGCCGTTGCCAACTGCCCGGTGCAGATGCATTTCGGCGCGCTCGACAAGGGCATTCCGCTCACCGACGTCGAAGCGATCAAGCTCTCGCAGCCCGGCGTTGGCGTGTTCATCTATGATGGCGCCGACCACGGCTTCGGCTGCGACGCGCGGGCGAGTTTCAACGCCGAGGCCAACCGCCTGGCGGAAGAGCGCAGCCTCGCGTTTTTCGCCGAACATCTGGTCTGACCGGCAAGCGGCCCGCGGCTATTGAAACCCGGCGCCCGCCATGCTCATGACGTTGCATGAATGAGATCACCGACGAACGCATCCTGATCCTCGATTTCGGCAGTCAGGTGACTCAGTTGATCGCGCGGCGACTGCGCGAGGCGGGGGTCTATTGCGAGATCTGGCCGTTCGATGCCGACCCCGCGCGGATCGCGGCGTTCGGTGCGCGAGGGTATATTTTCTCGGGTGGTCCGGCCAGCGTAACCGAGGCGAGCACACCGCGCGCGCCGCAGGTGGCCCTTGACTCAGGGTTGCCGATCCTTGGCATTTGTTACGGCGAGCAGGCGATCTGCGCGCAGCTCGGCGGCGCGGTGGAGGCCTCCGATCACCGCGAATTCGGCCGCGCCTTCATCGAGGTGACCGAGGATTGCGCCTTGTTTGAGGGGGTCTGGCCACAGGGCGCGCGGGCGCAGGTGTGGATGAGCCATGGCGATCGCGTCACCGCGTTGCCCGACGGATTTCGGGCCGTCGCGACCAGCGATGGCGCGCCGTTTGCCGCGATCGCCAATGACCGCGCGAAAATCTATGGCGTGCAGTTTCACCCCGAGGTGATGCACACGCCTGACGGCGGCAAGCTTCTGGCCAATTTCGTCCATCATGTCTGCGGCCTGAGCAACGCGTGGACCATGGCGAATTTTCGTGACGTCGCCCGCGCGAAAATCCGCGCCCAGGTCGGTACCGGCCGGGTCATCTGCGGCCTGTCCGGCGGGGTGGATTCATCGGTCGCCGCCGCGCTGATCCATGAGGCGGTCGGCGATCAGCTCATCTGCATCTTCGTCGATCACGGCCTGTTACGCGCCGGTGAGGCCGATGAGGTGATCCGCGTGTTTCGCGACCGGTTCAACATCACCCTGATAAATCGCGACGCATCCGATCTGTTCTTCGCCGGGCTGGAGGGCGTCAGCGATCCGGAACAGAAGCGCAAGATCATCGGCGGCCTGTTCATCGATGTGTTCGAGCAGGAGGCGGCGAAGCTCGGCGGTGCGGATTTCCTGGCCCAGGGTACGCTGTATCCAGATGTGATCGAAAGCGTCTCGGTCAGCGGCGGACCGAGTGCGGTGATCAAATCGCACCACAATGTCGGCGGTCTGCCGGCGCGGATGCGGATGCAGCTGGTCGAACCGCTGCGCGAATTGTTCAAGGACGAGGTGCGTGCGCTCGGCCGCGAACTCGGCCTGCCGGAGAGCATTGTCGGGCGCCACCCCTTCCCCGGTCCCGGCCTTGCGATCAGGATTCCCGGCCCGGTCGATCGCGAAAAAGTGCGCATTTTGCAGAAGGCCGATGCCATCTATCTCGAGGAGATCCGCGCCGCCGGATTGTATGACGCGATCTGGCAGGCGTTCGTCGCGCTGCTGCCGGTCCGCAGTGTCGGCGTGATGGGGGATGGACGAACCTATGACTACGCGTGCGCGCTGCGCGCCGTGACCAGCACGGATGGCATGACCGCCGATGTCTATCCGTTCGATATGACTTTCCTCACCCGCGTTGCGGGTCGGATCGTCGGCGAGGTGCGCGGGATCAACCGCGTCACCTACGACATCACCAGCAAGCCTCCCGGCACCATCGAGTGGGAATGATTTAGGGCCTTTCGGCGGCATCCGCCAACAATTGAAAAATCGCACTAACCCACTGAAATAAATAAAAATACCTGTCAGGATCAATCGCCGTCATTTTGGAGGCAGCGCTCCAATTTGACGGCATCTCTGACGGTATCATCACCTCTTGCTCACGTCCAAAACTCGCGATACTGTCAGTCCGTTGAGGTCGTTTGACGGTATTTTTTCCTCATAAGAGACTGATTAATATGAGGAAAAATCGAATGGTGCGGTCAAAAAAGGCCTGACGGTATTTTTCTCAGAGGTGAGAGCGATGCTGACGGACGTGGCCCTTAAGAACCTGAAATCTAAGGAAAAACCGTACAAGGTGGCGGATCGCGACGGCATGTATGTCGTGGTCGCACCGTCAGGAACGGTCCAGACCGTGTGAAAACTCTGGGGTGCGGATGACCACAGTCTGACCGGGTAATC
>NZ_JBMFGY010000032.1:0-30427 GCF_049977125.1 Acidiphilium sp.
TCGCCATCGCCGGCATCAAGACGACGATTCCGCTGCACCTGCGCATTCTCGATGATGCTGGGTTTCAGGCGGGGGATTATACGATCCATTGGCTTGAACACTTCGTGGCGGGGATGAAAAAGTAGTTAAGCGCTTCTGTTTTTCAAAAAAAAGCCTTCATCTACTCTTGAGTGTGTCTCCGATTGAAGGAATCAATCTCATGAAACGCTCATTCACCGCCCTCGCTCTCGCCGTTCCCTGACGATCGCTCCGGCAGCAATGGGCATTTGACTCTCGCCGGGGCGTTCGAACAGCAGAAATAAATGCACGCCGAGCCGGACGGCACCGATCCGTGACACCACGGGTTGCATCATCCGGCGTTGGGTGGCCGCATTGGGTGACGGCGCCTATGGATCGGCGATTGCGGCCGAAGCGCCTTCGCAAGGCGACGGTCGCCGTGCAAATCGCGCCGGACGAGGCGCGTGGACTGTTAGCAAGCGGTCCCCACTGATCACAATCGCGTGATATTTCCGCGAACCGGCGTGGTTTGCGGCCATCGTATCCCCCGCCGCGACCGCGTCACGAAATAATATTGCGCATCCCGCCGGGATCACCCGACGACCGCGATCCCGATCCTCGGGCGCTGAGCAGCAAAGCTAAAGCAGACCCCGGCCGACCGCCGAGGAACATTGATTTACGATTTCTCTCGCAAAATCCAGAGGCTTTGCACATAATCATATCAAGGGAAGAACACCGGATACGGTTGCTGCCATCCGAGCGCGCCCGAACGGCGCAGGAGCGATTGTCCATGAAGACCGCCGAACTCGCGCGCGATGCGCGCTACGCTGCAACCTCCGGCCGCATGATCCTGACCGGCACACAGGCGCTGATCCGCCTGCTGATCACCCAGCGCCGGCGCGATCGTGCCGCCGGATTGAACACGGCGGGATTCCTCTCCGGCTATCGCGGCTCCCCGCTCGGCGGGCTTGACATCGCGGCTTTCGCCGCCGCCAAGGCGCTCACCGCCGCCGATATCGTATTCAAACCCGGCCTCAACGAGGAACTGGCGATGACCGCGGTGTGGGGCTCGCAGATGACCCCGCTTTTCCCCGGCCACACCGCCGATGGCGTGTTCGCGATGTGGTATGGCAAGGGGCCGGGGGTCGATCGGTCGGGCGATGCGATGAAGCATGCGAACTACGCCGGTACCACGCGGCTCGGCGGCGTATTGGTGGTAACCGGCGACGATCATGCGGCGAAATCATCCTCGATCGCCAACCAATCCGAACAGGCCTTGATCGCAGCCGGTGTGCCGGTGCTGGCGCCGAGTTCGGTGGCCGATATTCTCGATCTCGGCCTGTATGGCTGGGCCGCGTCACGCCACTCCGGCCTGTATATCGGGTTCAAGACGGTCGAGGAGATCATCGACTGCACCGCCTCGATCACCACCGATCCCGATGTTCCGATCATGATGCCCGAGATCGACCCGGCCAGCGTAATGATGCGGCTGCACGAACCTGTGCTGGCACAGGAGGCGCGGATGCTGCGGGTGCGCTACCCGGCGTTGATGGAATTCCTGCGGGCCAACAAGCTCAACCGCATCATCGATCCAGCCCAAGGCGCGCGGATCGGCATCGTCACTGCGGGCAAATCCTATCTCGACGTCGAACAGGCACGGGCCGATCTCGCGCTCGATGGCGTCCGGTTGCTCAAACTCGGCATGACCTGGCCGCTGGAACCCGAGATCATCCGCAGTTTTGCCGACGGGCTCGAAGAGATCATCGTCGTCGAGGAAAAACAGCCGATCATCGAAAACCAGATCAGGACCATCCTGTACGGCAGCGCCAATGCGCCGCGCGTGCTCGGCAAGACCGATGAGGTCGGGCTAACCCTGCTCAAGCCGGAGGCCGATCTATCGGCCGCGGAAATCATGCTCGCACTGGGCGACCGGGTGCAGCGTGTGCAGTTTTCCGATGAGCGCGCCGCCAGCCTGGCCCATCTGCGCGCGAATATCGACAATGCCCGCAGCCTCGATTTCGGCGCGCACCGCACCCCGCATTTCTGTTCCGGCTGCCCGCATTCAACCTCGACCGTGGTGCCGGAGGGCTCGCGCGCGATGGCCGGGATCGGTTGCCATTACATGGTGACCTGGATGGACCGCGCGACCGATGTGTTTTCGCAGATGGGCGGTGAGGGGGCCGCCTGGATCGGTCAGGCGCCGTTCACCACCGAGCGCCACGTCTTCGCCAATCTCGGCGACGGCACCTATCACCATTCCGGCAGTCTCGCGATCCGCGCGGCAGTCGCGGCCAAAACCAACATCACCTATCGTATCCTGTTCAACGATGCGGTGGCGATGACCGGCGGCCAGCATGTCGACGGGCCGCTGACCGTGCCGCAGATCACGCGGCAGATGGCGGCCGAAGGGGTGGCGCGGATCGAAATCGTCACCGATGAGCCAGAAAAATATCAGGGCGTGACCGATCTGGCGCCAGGTGTCGCCGTGCATCATCGTCGCATGCTCGACGAGGTACAGCGCGCGCTGCGCGAAACCACCGGTGTGTCCATCCTGATCTACGATCAGACCTGTGCGACCGAAAAGCGCCGCCGGCGCAAACGCGGCACCATGGTCGATCCGGCCAAACGCGCCTTCATCAACGAGCGGGTCTGCGAAGGCTGCGGCGATTGTTCGAAAACCTCCAACTGCGTTTCGGTCGTGCCGGTCGATACCGCGTTCGGGCGCAAGCGCGCGATCGATCAATCCTCCTGCAACAAGGATTTCTCCTGCGTCGAAGGCTTCTGCCCCAGCTTCGTCACCGTGCAGGGCGCGGGGCTGCGGAAACCCGAGATCACGCTGGGCGGCGCGCCCAATGATCTGCCGGAGCCGGTTCTGCCGAGCCTCGACCGGCCGTGGAACGTGGTGATCGCGGGGATCGGCGGCACCGGGGTGGTAACCATCGGCGCCTTGCTCGGCATGGCGGCGCATCTGGACGGCAGGCCGGTCTCAGTGCTCGACGTGCTCGGCCTGGCGCAGAAAGGCGGGGCGGTGGTTTCGCATGTCCGCTTCGGCGGCGCGGCCGGGACCGGGCAGGCGCTGCGGATTCCGCAGGGGCGGGCCGATCTGCTGCTCGGCTGTGATGCGCTGGTCGCGGCCGAACACGAAACACTCGATTGCCTGGGCGAGGCGACGACGGCGGTGGTCAATCTGCATGAGACAATCACCGGCGATTTCACCCGCGATCCTGATTTTTCGCTGCCGATGCGGCGGCTGCGGCAGGTGATCGCCAAACGGGTCGGCGAGGGCAATCTGGCGACGCTCGACGCCACCAAGCTTGCGACCGCCCTGATGGGTGATGCGATCGCAACCAATCTGTTCGTGCTCGGATATGCCTGGCAGCGCGGCAAAATACCGGTCGCTCGCCAGTCGCTCGAGGCGGGCATCAGGCTGAACAACCAGGCGGTCGATCTCAATCTCGCCGCATTCGCCTGGGGCCGGGCGGCCGCGGTTGAGCTTGATGGCGTGATGGCGCGTATCACGGTCCCGAAGGGCAAACCGGCGCCGGTGGATCTGGATGGGATGATCGCACAATTCAGGGACGAATTGGTCGCCTATCAGAACGCCGCCTATGCCGGACGCTACATGGCGCTGCTGGCGGAAGTTCGGCACGCGGAGCAGCATCTCCGCCTGGGTTCGACCGTATTGACCGAGGCCGTGGCGCGAAATCTCTATAAGCTGATGGCCTATAAAGACGAATACGAAGTCGCGCGGCTCTATGCGGCTCCTGCGTTTCGTGCCGCGCTCGCCGCGCAGTTCAAGGACGGCGCGACCCTTAAACTCAACCTCGCCCCCCCGTTGCTCGCGAAACGGGATCGCCGCACCGGGGTCCCGTTGAAACGCGACTATGGCGGGTGGATCCTGCTTGTGTTTGGCGTGCTGCAACATTTCAAGATCCTGCGCGGCACCGCGCTCGATCCGTTCGGCCGTTCCGAGGAACGGCGAACCGAGCGGGCGTTGATCGACCGGTACGAGGCCTCGGTTCGCGCCGCTCTCGCCCATCTGGATGAAAATAATTTCGCCATCGCGGTCCAACTCGCCGGTGTGCCGGCGCAGATCAGGGGTTACGGGCATATCAAGGCGCGCAATCTGGCGGCGGTCGAACCGGTGTGGACAGCCCTCGACGCCTCTTTTGCGGCACCCGTCGCACCGGCACCGCAGACAATCGGGATCGCCGCCGAATAGGATTTGGTCACAAATTGCATAGCTTCGTTACATGCGTACGACCTATATCCCAGGCGTCAGGGTGTCGGAGCGCCGATGCCTCTGCCTGTACGGAGGAGCTCGCTGATGACGATCACATTCCGCAAACCAACGATGTATCGCCCGATTCTGGCGGTCGCACTGGTCGGCGCGGCGCTTTTGCTGCCGCACGCCGCCTACGCCTGGTGGGGACCGCGCTTCGGCGTCGGGATTTCGGTGCCTTTGGTGGTGCCGGCACCGCCGGTCTATTACGCGCCCCCGCCAGCCTACGCCTATTACGGGCCACCGCCCGTCTATGTCCGCCCGCCGCCGCGGATCTGGATTCCGCCCCACCGCAACTGGGCCGGCGCCTGGATACCGGGTCACTGGGTGTGGCGCTGAACCCACCCTCGTCGGATCTCAATCGTTCGGTTCGACGATCAGGGCGACACGTGATGCCGGATAGATCACGAAACATAGTTCCAGCGCCGTGTCGTTGCCGGTCGTATTGAGGTTTTCCGATTGCAACACCGGCGCGCCCGGCTCGAGGGCAAGCAGTGCCGCCTCGCGCGGGCTCGGGAGCCGGGCCGAGATGCGTGAGCGCCGCCGGACGTAATCGGTGATCCCGATCGTGGAAAGCGCTGCCGTGATCGTGGCGTGGTTGCGCAGCGCTTCCTCCAGGCCACGGCATCGCAGGGCGGGAAACATGTGGCGCGACAGCGCGATCGGCCGATCGTCCGCCTTGCCGAGACGTTCGAGTTCGATCACCGTGTCGCGCTCCGATAGCCCTAGCGCGGCGCCGATCAGATCCGCTTCCGCCAGATCTCCCACAATAATTTCCCGGAGCGACAACACCTCGCCCAGCGGTTCCCGATTATGCCGGCGCACCCATTCCGAGAAACGCGGTCGTCGATTGACCTGATAATCGAGCACCGGTTCCGCAACAAACGAACCCCGGCCGTGTTCGATCCGGATCAGCCGCTGGCGCGCCAGCTCCTCCAGTGCCCGACGCACGGTATGGCGGTTGACCCCAAATCGCGCCGCCAAATCAGCCTCCGGCGGCAATTTGGTTCCCGGTGCCGCGAGTTCGGCCTGGAGTTGCAGGGCAATCTGGCTCCAGACCGCAACGCCGCCGCCACGACGGATCGGCAAAGCATCAGGCAACCCGTTCACCTTGACGCCAGACCGCGCGGATCACCGGCAATTCATCATGCATGCGGACGCGGACCAGATCGGCACGCAAACCAGGCGAGATCCTGCCGCGATCGGCAAGACCAACCATGTCGGCCGGGCCGGCACTGATCAGCGCAATGGCTTGAGGCAGGGTGGCGGCTCCGCCCGCGGCGCAGGCGAAGGCGGCTTCCATCATGGCGGCGGGAACGTAATCGGACGCGAGCGCGTCCACGAGGCCGGCACGGATCAGCTCGAGGGCGCCGACGTTGCCGGAATGCGAGCCACCGCGAACAATATTCGGGGCGCCCGCAATCGTGGTGATGCCATGGTCATGCGCCGCTCGGGCCGCGGCGTGGGTGACCGGGAATTCGGCGATGGCAATATGATCCTGATGGTTCTGCACGACTTCCGCCTCGGTCCGATCATCATGCGAGGCGATCGGCACGGCGGTTGCCCGCGCGCGCTCCAGCACATAGGCGCGGTTGGGCAGGGCATGGGTCGCCCGGCTGCGCTCCAGAAAGTCGATCATGGTGGTGATCTCGTCGTCACCGAAGCCTTCGGCGCGGCGCATCCGGCGGTATTTTTCGACATCGGCATATTGGCCGCCGCCGGGGCTATGATCCATCAGGCTGATCAGGCGAACCAGCGGGTTATCGATCGCGCGGTCGAGCATGCCGGGCATTTCGGCGGCGGGGAGTTCACAGCGCAGATGCAGGAAATGATCCGATTTCAACAGATCGGTACCGGCGAGGGCGCGGAGATCAGCCATGCCGTCCTCGAACGTCTGGTTGCGCGCTTTCTCGAAGCCGATATCGCCGAGACACAGCGCGTCAAATACGGTGGTGACACCGGCCGCGGCGCATTGGGAATCATGCGCAAGCAATGCCGAGCGGGAGGGCCAGCGGGCGTTGCTGCGCGGCAGAACCTGACGTTCCAGATTGTCGGTATGCAGATCGACGATCCCGGGAAGCACATAGTCACCCTCGCAATCGACGCCGACGCGGCTCAAACCCTCCTCGACAATCCCGATCACGCCAGCAGACATGGTGATGGAGCCATGAACGATCCGGTCGGCGAGCACGATACGCGCGTTGGTCAGAATCGTCATGCAGGCTCCGCGGCGGTGACAGGTTCGATGTGAAACACACGATCAGCCACCCGATCGCGCACGTCACCATCATGAAAAATCCCGACCACCGCGCTACCCGATCGTTTGGCGGCGTTGATCAGGTCCACCACGATATCGCGATTCGCGGCATCGAGCGAGGCGGTCGGTTCGTCGAGCAGCAGCACCGGCCAGGCGCAGACGAAGCTGCGCGCCAGATTGACCCGTTGCTGCTCGCCCCCCGAAAACGTTGCCGGCGGCAGGCGATGCAGACGCGGGCCGATCCCCAGCCGGGTGAGCACGGCGGCGGCTTGGGCGTGGGCGGTGTCACCATCGATGCCACGATCGAGCGCGGTTCCGGCAACAACATCGATCGCGGCCACCCGCGGCATCGCGCGCAGAAATTGCGAGACATACCCAAGTGTTACGCGGCGAATATCAATGATGGTCTCGGGCGACGCCGTCACCAGATCCACCGTGGCGCCGCGATGCCGCACCAGGATTTCCCCGCGATCGACCAGATAATTACCATAGAGCGCGCGCAGCAACGTGGTCTTGCCCGCGCCTGAGGGGCCGGAGAGTGCCACGCATTCGCCAGCATGCACGCGAAGCCCCGCGCCGCGCAACACATCGAGCCGCGCACCCGCCTGCAGATGCAGCACGAAGGTCTTGTCGAGCCCGGAGGCCGCGATCATGGCCCCGCTCATGCCGGCAGCACCGAGGCGACCAGCAATTGGGTGTATTCATGGTGCGGATCGTCGAGCACCTGATCGGTCAGGCCGGATTCGACGATGCGGCCATGACGCATCACGATCAGCCGATCCGCCAGCATCCGCGCGACGCCGATGTCATGCGTCACCAGCACCACCGCCAGTCCCAACCGGCGCACCAGCGCGCGGATCAGATCAAGAATTCGCGCCTGCACCGAAACATCCAGCCCGCCGGTGGGTTCATCCATGAACACCAGCTCCGGCCCGGTCACCAGAGTCGCCGCGATCTGCAACCGCTGCAACATGCCGCCGGAAAAATAACGTGGCAGATCATCCATCCGCGCCACATCGATTTCGACCGCTTCGAGCCAGCGCGCCGCAACGGCCCGGATTTCGCCGTAATGCCGCGCGCCGGACGCCATCAACCGCTCACCGATATTGCCGCCCGCTGAAATATCGAGCCGCAACGCCGTGCGCGGGTCCTGCGCGATGTAACCCCAGCGCGCGCGTTGCAGCTTGCGCACGCTGACCTCGCCGCGCGACGCCAGCGTGCGCGCCCCCTCGCCATCGTGATAGAAAACCTCACCACCCTGCGGCGTCAGCCGCCCGGACAGAACGTTGAGCAGCGTGGTCTTGCCCGAGCCGCTTTCGCCGACGATGGCGAGAATCTCATGCCGGCGGAGCGTAAGCGACACGTGATCGAGCGCCGTGGCGCGCTCGAAGCGATGGTGCAGCGCTCGGGCCTCAAGCAGCGTGGTCATGTCCTGCCTCGCCCTGCCGCGCGCAGAAATCGGTGTCCGAACAAGCGAACATGCGGCCTCCCTGATCATCGATCACCATTTCATCGAGATATGAGGTGGTCGCGCCACAGAGGGCGCAGGTTTGCGGCGCGCGCTGGGGGTTGAACCGGTGGTCGTCGAAATCGAGCGAGACGACGCTGGTGAACGGCGGCACGGCATAGATGCGTTTTTCCCGCCCCGCTCCGAACAGCTGAAGTGCGGGCGAGCGGTGGAGTTTCGGGTTATCGAACGCGGGGATCGGCGAGGGGGACATCAGATAGCGGTGATTGACCATCACCGGATGATCATAAGAAACGGCAACCCGCCCGAAACGGGTGATGTCTTCATAGAGTTTGACATGCATGGCGCCGTAATCGGCCATCGCGTGGAGCCGCCGCGCGGCGGGTCGGCTCGGTTCCAGCCGGTAGAGCGGCTCAGGCATCGGGACCTGATAGATCATGATCTGGTCAGCGCGCAGCGGGGTTTCGGGAATGCGGTGCCGGGTTTGGATCAGTGTTGCCGCGGCGGTGCGTGTGGTGGTCCGCACGCCGGCGACGCGCGCGAAAAAACGGCGGATCGAGACCGCGTTCGTGGTGTCGTCGGCCCCCTGGTCGATCACCTTCAGCACATCGTCCGGCCCGATCAGCGCGGCGGTGAGTTGAATGCCGCCGGTCCCCCAGCCATAGGGCAACGGCATTTCGCGACTGGCGAAGGGGATCTGATGGCCGGGGATGGCGATGGCCTTGAGCACCGCGCGGCGGATCATGCGCTTGGTCTGTTCATCGAGATAGGCGAAATTATACCCCTGCATCGGGCGCCTCCGCGTCGCGCCGCATGGCGCGAATGGTTTCAAGCTCGCTCTGAAAATCGACGTGATGCGGCAGTTTCAGATGTTCCAGAAATCCGGTGGCCTCGATGTTGTCGCAATGGGAAAGCACGAATTCGGGGTTTTGCGCGGGGGCCTTGATGTCCTCGCCCAGTTCGTCGGCGCGCATGGCGCGATCGACCAGGGCCATGGCGATGGCGCGGCGATCGGCATGGCCGAAGCAAAGCCCGTAGCCGCGGGTGAATTGCGGCGGCGCGGTCCGCGAGCCGGCGAACTGGTTGACCATCTGGCATTCGGTGATTGTGATGTCGCCGATCTCGATGCTGAAGCCGAGTTCCGGCGGGGTGATCGACACCGCGACCTCCCCCACCCGCAACTCACCGACGAACGGATGGGTGTGGCCATAGCCGCGCTGGGTGGAATAACCGAGGGCAAGCAGGAAGCCCTCATCGCCGCGAGCCAGCGCCTGAAGCCGCAGGTCGCGCGGGGCGGGAAAATCGAGCGGGTCCATCGTGATGTCGCCCGGCGCATCGATGCCGGCGGGATCGGCTTCGAGCAGGGCCTCCGCGCCCAGCAAATCGGTGGCGCGCGGCGCGGGGTCGGAGCGCCGGGTGGTGAGGATCACCGGGTTCGGCTCGGCGCGGTCGAAATCGAGCAGCCGGTGCGTGTAATCCGTCGTCGGTCCCAACCGCTGGCCACCCGGCAGATCCTTGAAGATCGCTGAAATGCGCCGGTGCAGGCGCATCGCGCCGGTATCGAGCGGATCGGCATCGATCAGGCGGGGCAGTGTGGTGCGATAGGCGCGCAGCAGAAACGCCGCCTCGATCAGATCCCCCTGAGCTTGCACAATCGCGAGCGCCGCGAGCTGACGGTCGTACAGCGAACCCTCCGCCATCACGCGATCCACCGCACGGCCGAGTTGCGCCTCGATCTGACCGGCATCGATCCGCGGCAGGGACGGATCACCACGTCGAACCCGCGCCAGCCATTCATGCGCCGCCGTGATCGCCGCCTCACCGCCCTTGACCGCGACATAGGCCATGCTCAGACCCGATCGATGATGACGCTGCGGGGCAGGCCAATGATCCGATCACCGGCGCAGAGCAGCAGATCGATGCCCCGCGGCGCCCGCGCATCATTATCCCGCCAAGCCGTGATGAAACCGGCATCGAGCGGCGCCTGAACGATGGTTTCGGTCTCGATGCCGGGCCCGGTCAACCGATAGCGCGGCCCGCTGCAAAAATCAGGCAGGTCCAGAATAAGCGTGGCGCCTGCTTCCGGCGCTTCATCGGTGCCCATGCGGAGGGTCGCGAAATCGGGGCGGGCGCTGGCCACGATGAAATCGGCGTCCGACGATGGTCCCAATCTCGTTCCCGTATGAAACACCAGCCATTCGCGCGCCGCCGTTGCCGTGTCGGACAGGTTCACCATCACGCTGCCATCGGCCAGGGTCAGAAGCACCGCCGCACTCGCGCATGACAGCGGCGCGGGCGGGACAAGATCGATGGACAGGGGACGGATGCTGCCGGGCCGGCTCATCGCCTCCATGATCCGGCGAAAACAAATCTGCGCATCGCCCGCATGAACGAAACCAGGCGTGAGGCAGGCGCTCATGTCCGCATCGTCGCCAGGGTGAAGAAATCGACATTGGTCTGCGCCGCCTGCGCCTCGATCGCGCCGCGCCGCGCCTGTTCCGCCGCGGCCAGCTGCTGGATCACCCTTCGGTCGAACACCTGCCGCGTCGCCGGATTTTGCAACGCGGCATCAAGTCGGGCGATCAACTCGACCTGCCGCAAATCGCGTCCGGTGGCGTAGCCGTGACCGATAAATCCGGCGTCGTCGCGCACGCTGCATCGGCTGATCGTGATTTCCCCGAGATTGAACACAGCGCCACCCCCGCCGATCCGGCCGCGCGTCATCGCCATCCCGGTTTCCGGGCCGCGCAGAACGACATAGCCGGCGAGGGCAGGGGCGTCGTCCAAAAGGGGGGCGATCTCACCCGATCTGGCCCTGGCCAGAACGCCAAGCCAGATCGGGCGCAACATCATGATGTCGGGTGCGACGGGGTCACTTAACATATCTAGATATCTAAATGAGTTCGACGGGTTTGTCGAGCGCCCCAAGATCTCATCCCCCGCCCTGCGCGCATAACGCCACGATCATACCCAAACCGCGCCGCCGCCTATTCAGCCGCCGCCGCGACATTTCGGGGCAGGTCATCATCGTTCAGTGTTTCGAGCGACTGACCCGCGGTTTCCGGCACCAGAAATTTCGTGGCAATCGCCCCCAGCAGCGCCACCCCGGCCAGTAATCCGATCACGCCGACCTCGCCGATCCGGGTGAACAGCAGCGGAAACAGAAAGGCGCTGATCGAGGCGCCAATCCGCCCGCCCACCACCGTAATGCTCTGGCCAACGGTTCGAATGCGGGTCGGGCTGAGTTCGACGCCCAGAATCCCGGCGCCGCTCACCATCGAGGGTCCGTTGATCGCCACGGTATAAAACCCGAACACAATCAGCCCGAGCAGCGGAAATTCGGCCAGATTCTGCTTGAGCACCGCAAAGAGAACCAGCATCGCCGCCGCGGCAACGAATCCCCAGATCTGCAAGGGTTTGCGACCGAATTTATCAAGCCCGACGAGTGCAAAGGCCAGCGCGCTGGGCAGGCTGAACATCACCGACATCAGCAGGCTGAACGCCACCGGTCCCATGCCGAGACTTTTGGCAATCAGCGACGGGCCGAACAGGATTCCCGAATAGATCACGATGTCGAACAGCAACCACAGCAAGGCGGCCGAAAAAATCATCCGCGCGTGCTGCGCGAACACCACGAAAAACGGGCGCGTGTCGGCGGCTGGTTGCGTGACCGTCCGGCCACTGATCTGGCGGATCACCTTCACCGCCTCGGCCGGCTCGTTGGCCAGCCGCGAGAGAAACCGCGCGGTTTCCGGCATCGAGCGGCGCAGATACAGCACGCCGAAAGCCGGCACCGCGCCGGCCGCCAGCACGATCCGCCACTGCAGATCATGGGAAACGCCAAACCCCGCCAGAGCCAGATTAAGCAGCCCTGCCGCAAACGCGCCCAGCGGCCACATCACGCCGAATCCCAGGCCGATCGTCTTGCCGCGATCCGCGCGGTTGGAATGTTCCGCCATGATGGTCGGCGACAACACGTAATCCGCCCCGATCCCGATCCCAAGCACGAACCGGATCGCAATCAGCCATTCCAGATCAGGCGCAAACGCCTGGGCGATCGCCATGATTCCCATCAACAGAACGTCCAGCCCATAAAACCGCTTGCGCCCCCGCTGCCCCAGCACGCCAAATATCAGCGCCCCGAGCGCGGCCCCGACAAGTGCCGATCCCGCCAGCATCGCCGCCTGCACACCACCCAGCTTCGCCACGCCGAAGGACGCCAGCACCAGCGGCAACACGATTCCGATGGAGGACAGGTCGAACCCGTCACAAAACACGCCCAATCCCGTGGTGATGATCGAGCGCCAGTGAAACGCCCTGAGTTGCTGTTCATCGATTGCCGCAAAGCTTCCGCCCGCCATGACAAAACCCTCCAATTGCCGAGATCGAAGTGGTCTAGATCAGTCAGGTGCATGGTTTGATGGCAGTTCGATGATCGATTGATGACACGAGAACCGGTCCGGCTTTCGCGCCCGGCGTCTGGCACGCGCCGCGGTTTCATGCGACAGCGCCGGCAACGATGCCGAGTTCAACCCGAAAATCACTGCAATTCATCTATTTCGACGCGGGTGGCGGCCACCGCAGCGCCGCCCTCGCCCTGCGACAGATCATCGCTGAGCGCCATCCGTCCTGGCAGGTCGATCTGGTCAATCTGCAGGAGCGTCTCAAAACCGTCGATCCGGTTTCGCGCATGACCAAGCGCCGCGTCTCCTCCGAGGGCGTCTATAACGGTATGCTCAAGCGCGGCTGGACCTATGGCTCGCTGCCGCTGCTGCGCGGCCTGCAAGCCGGCATCAAGCTGCGCGCGCCGCAGATCGAGGCGGTGCTCGAACGTCACTGGCGCGCCCACCTGCCTGATCTGGCCGTCTCGCTGATTCCCAATTTCAACGGCGTGCTGTTCCGCTCACTGCGCGCGGTCAGCGCCGCGACGCCCTTTGTCACGATCATGACCGACATCGCCGATTGCCCGCCGCATTTCTGGCAGGAGCCGCAGGATCAATTCATCATCTGCGGCAGCGACAAAGCGGTCGAGCAGGCGCACACCATGCGCTACCGTGCCGAATGCATCCTGCGCGTGTCGGGCATGGTGCTGAAACCCGCCTTCTATGCCGCGCGCCCGACCGATCGCCGCATCGGGCGCGAGCGCCTGGGGCTCGATCCCGATCGACCGACCGCGCTGATCATGTTCGGCGGCAACGGCTCGAAACGCGCGCTGACCATTGTCGACGCTCTGGCGCGGCTGCCGTTTCAACTTCAAACCATCGTGCTTTGCGGCAACAATGCCTTGCTCCAACGGCAACTCGCCTCGCGCGCGTCATGCTGCGCGGTCGGTTTCACCGATCAGGTGCCCGATTACATGCGCCTCGCCGATATTTTCATCGGCAAACCCGGCCCCGGCAGCATCAGCGAGGCGTTGCACCTCGGTCTGCCGGTCATTGTGGAGCGCAATCGCCGCACCATGCCGCAGGAGCGGTTCAACACCGTCTGGATCAGCGAGAACCGGCTCGGTCTCGTGGTCAATGATTTCCGCCAGATCGGCGATGCGGTGCGGATGTTATTCACCGATGACACGCTGGCGGCGTTTCAGGCCAATGCGCGACGATTGAACAACCGGGCATTGTTCGAAATCCCCGTGCTTCTGGCGCAAATCATGCGCCAGACCCAGGCCGCATCACCGAACGACGCATGAACGAAACGGAGCCTCTCCACCCGCGTGGCAAGGCTCCGAACGTCACGAAAGCAATGGCCGATGATCGCGGCTCAGCCCTGCGGGGCCGGCTTGGAGTCGAGGGTCGCCTGATCGGCCTTGTGCGAATAATCAAGCCCGTTCCGGCCGGGGTAGGGTCGGCCCGGCATCATGCCCTCCCACAGGATGTGGTCGTACGCCACCGCCGGGATATGATCCTCGACCCGCCAGTCATACCCCTTGGTCTGCGCGGTCCACCAGGCGGCGTTATGGATGTCATGCCATTTCGGCGCCAGCATCGCCTGGGTGCTGACCGGCAGGGTGGTGGTGGTGAGCGGAACCGGCTCGATCGCATTGAAATTCCAACTCTTGTCCGCACGGCTGAACGCATGGGCCATCGGCCGTTCGTAAGCGTCGTTCAACGTCATCGGACCCATGCCCAGAATATCCTCGATGGTGCGCAGCATGTTCACCGTGGAGTAGCGCGCATCGACCACGGCGTGGTGCTTCACATAGGGTCCAACGATGAAAGCGATGCTGCGATGCGCATCGACATGATCCGGCCCATCCTGCGCGTCGTCCTCGACCACGAAGATCAGGGTGTTTTTGGCATAGGGTGAATGAGCCACCGCCTGGATCAGCTTGCCGACCGCATAATCATTATCGGCGATCTGCAGCGCCGGCGTGTTGATGCCATCGATCGCGGTGGAAAAATTGCCGGTATGGTCATGCATCAAGCGCACGAATTCCAGCGACGGTAAATTGCCCTTCTTCACATAGGCCTGGAATTCACGATCCCATTCCGCCTCGCGATAGTAATCGGGAATGGTGTTGTCAAAGCCGCGGAAATAAATGTCGGTGTAGCGCGCGAGCACCGGATTGGTGGCGAAGGACACCTGGGTCTTGGTCGCGAACGGGTTGGTGATCTCCGGAATACCCCCCTCGGACACCGGCAGATTGTACCGATCGAGATCGATCAGGAACCCGTAGTTGCGAATCGTCAGCCCGGCGCGCAGCGCGGCGTTCCAGATGTAACCCTGTTGATATTGTCCGTTCGGACCATCGGGCGCGGCGACGTTGTTCTGGCCGGGCAGCAGATTCGGATCGTTCGGATAGAGCGGATTTTCCGCCTTGCGGTCAGCCAGGGTCGGTTCGGCCACCACGACGTTACGGTTATTGCCCTCCCAATCATAGGAAAGTCCGCGCCCGGCATAGTTGACCGGCAGCGCCTTGGTGCCGAAATCGGATTCCCGCGCCGAGGTGCTCCACGGCCAGCCGTTGCCGCTGACCTCGCCGGTGTCATAGAAATTATCGAGATCGATGAAGTTCCGTGCCAGCGCATGCACGTTCGGCGTGATCGTCTTGCCAAACTCGGCCAGCGCGGGATCGGAATTGCCCTCGCCGAGGTCGCCGAGGATCTGATCATAGGTGCGGTTTTCGCGCACGATATAAATGATGTGCTTGATATGGCGGTGCAGGAATTCCATCATCGCCTTGTCACGGCCGCTCTCGTGGAATTCGAAATTGTTGTTCTGCGCCACGATATGCGTGAGCCGGTCCATCTCCTGCATGTTCGGCACCGGTTCGGTCAGGAACCCGGCCTTGGAGAGCTGCAGGATATAGTCATTGGTCAGCTGAGTCGGCGTGCACGAACCATTGGCGTCGGCGGCGATCTTGAAATTGCACGGATTAGGCCCCGGCATGCTCTTGCCGTTCACGACATAGAGTTGCCTGCCATCGGCGCTGATACTGACGCTGTTGGGATAATAACCGGTCGGCAGCAGGCCGATCACTTCGGGTTTCGGCGTATCCAACGCAATCACGGCGACCGAGTTGGTCCCCCCGTTGGTCACATAGAGCCGCTTGCCGTCGGGTGACAGCGTGAGCGAATTCGGCGCCGTGCCATGAAAGAATTTCGGCATGCCGATCATGCTGGCCGGTGCGGTGGTGTGAATGGTATCAACCACCTTGCCGCTCGCCGTCGCAATCACCGCGACGAGCTCCTCATTGTCGCAGGCGACATAGAGATAGGCGCCATCCTTGCTCAGCACCATCCGGTTCGGATTGCCCGGAACGCTGATCCGCGCCGTGACGCTCGGCGTCGATCCGAGTTGCACCACATCCACCTCCCGATCCCGCTCGCTCGAGACATAGGCGGTGCTGCTGCCCTTGATGGTGACCCAATACGGATATTCACCGCCCGCCACGCCGTCCTGCGCGGCATTGATGATGCCGGGGCGCAGCGGCACTTCGGTCACGCCGCCCGTGGCCAGATCGATCGTCGAGAGGCTGTCGTTGTAGAAATTCGCAACCACCAGGGTCTTGCCATCGGCGGTCACGGCAAGACCGGCGGCTTCCGGCGCCACCTCAAGACCGTTGCCGCCGTCGTTCAACGGCGGCTTCGCCAGCGCGAGGTGGCCGAGTTGGATCGGCGTTCCCTGCTCGGCCCAGACCCCGTTCGACATCGCATAGGTATGCACATCATCCTGCATGCCGCCGGACACATAAAAATGCTGACCATCCGGCGCGAAGGCGATGCCCATGAACGTGTCCGGCACCTGCAGCACCTGCTTCTGCACCGGCGTGTCGTTCGAAATATCATAGACAAAGACATATTCATTCGAGGCCGATGGAATGTTCTTCCCCGTCGCGTCCTCGACCAGATTGTAACCGCTGGTCAGGATCAGCAGCGTCTTGCCATCGGGGCTGACCGCGGTGGTAACCGCCTGACCCGCCGTATAAGCCGGAAACGGGGCGAGGCCGGGATTGAGCGTGCCGAACTGCGCGCCGGGCGCCACCGTGGGGGTGATGATCTGGCCGCTCGAGGTGATGGTGCCACCAAGCGGAACATCGCGGGATTGCCGCGCGCCCGCGATATGAACGCTGAGCAACAAGGCGGCGGATGCCAGCAGAGTCGTTTTGAAAGCCGTGGCTGCCGTGTGGGCGCGCATCGGAGATCTCCTTGAGGATAAAAATTACCGGCACATGAACAACGCGTTGCGCCGCGCCGAGGAAATAGCCGATGATCACTCACTTGTGTGTGATGGATTGGCTGCATTTTCATGACAGTTGCGCGTCGTGATGGAGCCAGAGCACCCAGATCGCGAGGGCGAGCGCAGGACCGAACGGGATGCGCTGGCCCGGTGCGAGCCTGCCGCGCGCGGCAAGAATACCGAACCACAACAGACCTGAAATCCCCGCCAGAACCAGCACATCCGGCAGGGCGGCGGGGCCGAGCCACGCGCCGCCGGCCGCGAGCAGCTTGGCATCACCCGCGCCGATGCCCTCGATGCCGCGCAGCCGCCGATAGAGCCGCGCGATGCCGCGCAGCCCGAGATAGGCAAGCGCCGCCGCCGCCGCATGTGCGGTGAGTGCTGTGGCATCGCTTCCAGCACACACGATCAGCCCCGCCAGCAGCAGCGGCAGGGTGATCGCATCCGGCAGCCGCATCGTGTGAAAATCAATCCAGGCGAGGGCGAACAAGACCGCTCCTAATCCTGTGGCGAGCGCGACCGCCGGCCCGGACGGTTCAACCAGCGCCGCGATCACCGCGATCATCAGCAGCGCAACTTCAATGAACAGAAGCGAGATGGGAATCAAATCCCCGCAGCGCCGGCAGCGGCCGCGCAGCGCAAGAAAACTGACAATCGGCACCAGATCGATCACGCCGAGCCGCGCGCCACAGCCCATGCAGCGCGATCGTCCGGGTGCAAATACCCCGCGCGCGAAAGCGACGCCAAGCCACGAACCGATGCAGGGCGCGATCAGGAGCGTCCCAATCACCCACAGATTTCCCTGATTTGTCACAATCATGCGGCTCCGCTTGAGGCAAACCCAGCGCATAACGCCATTTCGACCGCATCGCGAGAGACCAATTGCTGGACCACATCACTCATGCCGAAGCACCGGACCTCGCCGCCTATCTGCGCGCGACCGGGCAGATCGATGCGACCGGCCTGGCCCGCGCCGAGTTTGTCACGGCCGAGTCGGGGCAGCCTCTTGCCGCCGTTCTGGTGCAGCTCGGGCTGATCGGCGAGCGCAGCCTGGCGCAGGCCTATGCCGCGATGCTCTCGCTGCGATTGCTCGGCCCGGCGGACTACCCGCTGTCACCGATCCTGCCGGACCGGCTGCGGCCGCGATTTCTGCGCGATGCGCGTGTGGTGCCGATCCGCGTCGATAACGATGTCATCGAACTCGCCATGGTCGACCCCGAGCAAGCCTTCGCGCGAGACGCGATCGCGGCGGCAACCGGTCTAGCGCCTCAGATCGCGGTCGCGGTGCCGATCGATCTCGATGCGGCGCTGGCGCGGCTCTACCCGGAGGCGGGTGCCGAACCGCCCGTGGCCGAGGCCGAGGCGCCGAGCGAGGCGGATGCCGAGCGGCTGAAAGACATGGCAAGCGAAGCCCCGGTGATCCGGCTGGTCAATCAGATGATCGCGCGCGCGGTCGAAACCCAGGCCTCCGACATTCATATCGAGCCGGAGGAGGATCGTCTGCGCATCCGCTATCGCTACGATGGGGCGCTGGTGGAGGCCGATACCCAGCCCGCGACGATGGCCCCGGCGATCATCTCGCGCATCAAGATCATGGCGCGGCTCGACATCGCCGAGCGCCGCCTGCCGCAGGATGGGCGGATCAAGCTCGCGGTGCGCGGCCATGAGGTGGATTTCCGGGTCTCTTCGATCCCCTCGCTGCATGGCGAGACCATTTCGATCCGCGTGCTCGATCGTGGCGCGGTGCGGTTCGATTTCGCGGCCCTCGGGCTCGATGCTGCGATCGTGGCCGCGTTTCGCGAGGCGCTCGCCGCGCGCAACGGCATCGTGCTGGTCACCGGCCCGACCGGCAGCGGCAAGACCACCACGCTCTACACCGCGCTCGCCTCGCTCGATGGCACGGCGCGCAACATCACCACGATCGAGGACCCGATCGAGTATCAGCTGCGCGGGATCAACCAGAGCCAGGTCAAGCCGCAGATCGGGCTGGATTTCGCGCAATTGCTGCGGGCGATTCTGCGCCAGGACCCGGATGTGATCATGGTGGGTGAAATCCGCGATCTGGAAACCGCGCAGATCGCCGCACGGGCGGCCCTCACCGGGCATCTCGTGCTGTCCACGCTGCACACCAATTCGGCGGCGGCGACGGTGACGCGGCTGCGGGATATGGGGCTGGAGCCGTATCTGATCGCCTCGGTGCTGCGCGGCGTGCTGGCGCAACGGCTGATCCGCCGGCTCTGCGAAGCGTGCAAGCGCCCGGTGCGGATCGATCCTGGCTTCGCCCGCCGGTTCACGATCGATGACGGCACGACGATCTATCACCCGGTGGGTTGCAGTGCCTGCCGCCACACCGGCTATCGCGGCCGGCAGGCGATCGCGGAGTTTCTGGCGCCGGATGCGGCGATCGGGCGGTTGCTGGCGGCGGGGGCGAGCGAGGCGGAGATTGCGGCGGCGGCGGGAATGCGCAGCCTCGGGCGGGCGGCGGTCGATGCGGTGATCGCGGGGGAAACGTCGATGGAAGAAAGCGCTTCTTTTTGAAAAAAGAAGCAAAAACTTCTATTCGTTTGGGCCGTGGGCTGTGTCGATTCCAACGCCCAAGGCCCAGAGTCAAAAAAGTTTTTTGGTTCTTTTTTACAAAAAAGAACCGCTTCCCCCCATGCTGACCTTCACCTACCGCACACTCGACCGCACGGGCACGGAATCGCGCACCACGATCGAGGCCGCCTCCGAAGCCGAGGCGATCGCCAGCCTCAAGCAGCGCGGGTTGATCCTGCTCGGTCCGGATCGCGCGGGGCGGTTCGATCTGCGGGCGCTGCTGGCGACCGAGATCGGCGGGGTGCGGCTTTCGGCGAGCGAGCGGGCGGATTTCACCCGCGAGCTGGCATCGATGCTGGCGGCGGGGCTGGATCTGGAGCGATCCTTACGCTTCGCCGGCGAAATCGCCTCGAGCGCGCGGATGCGGCGCATTGTCGAGGCGTTGCGCGACCGGGTGCGGGACGGCGCGTCACTCGCCAAGGCCCTGAGCACGCAGGCCGCGAGTTTCCCCCGCTTGTACATCGGTCTGGTTCGGGCGGGCGAGGAATCCGGCTCGCTCGCGGGGACGCTGGAAAATCTGGCGGAATTGCTCGAAGCCTCGCGCTCGCTGCGAGCCTCGATCATCGCCTCGCTGACCTATCCCGCTCTGCTGCTGGTGGCGGCGGTCGGCGCGATCGGTTTCCTGCTGACCAACGTGCTGCCGGAATTCGTGCCGATCTTTGCGGAGAACGGGGTAAAACTGCCGGAATCGACCCGGATTCTGCTGGCGGTCGGGCATGGGTGCGCGGTGGGCTGGCCCTATGCTTTAGCGGTTCTGGTGATCGGCGGCCTCGGGCTGCGGGCGCTGCTGCGCCGTGCCGTGCCGCGCCTGTGGTTCGATGGCGCGCTGCTGCGCCTGCCGGTCGCGGGGGGATTGCTGCGCGAGGCGCTGGCCGCGCGGTTCACCCGCACGCTGGGCGCGCTGCTGACCAACGGGGTCGCCTTGGTGCCGGCGCTGGCGATCGTGCAGGAGGTGATCGGCAATCGCGCGGCGGTGGCGGCGGTTGCGGTTGCGACCGAGGCGGCCCGGCGGGGCAAGGGTCTGGCGCGTGGGCTGGAATCGGCACGGCTGCTGCCGGTGCGCACCATTCACCTGCTGCGGCTGGGGGAGGAAACCGGGCAGTTGGGGGAAATGGCCTTGCGGGCGGCGGCGATTCACGAGGAACGGACCCGGCTCGGCGTGGAGCAACTGGTGGCATTGCTGGTACCGGCGATCACGGTGGCGATGGGGGCTGCGATCGGTTTCATCGTCGCCTCGCTGCTGCTGGCGATGCTGGGGTTGAACGCGCTTGCCCATTGAACGCGACGCCGGGTTCACCCTGCTGGAACTGATCGTGGTGGTGGTGATCATGGGGCTGATGCTGGGGCTGGTGCTGAGCAACGGCCCGATGCGCAGCAAGCGTCTCGCCGAGGCGGCCGCAGTGCGCAATATCGCCCAGGGGCTGCGGGATGCCGCTGCGCGCGCCATCGCCCAGGATAAAACGACCCTGTTCCGGTTCGACCCATCGAGCGGGGTCTGGCGCGAAGGGACGCGTCAGGGACGGATTCCGCCCGGTACCCGCATCGGATTTCATGGCGTCACCGCGCGGCGGATCGGCGCGATCGCCTTCGCGCCGGATGGCAGCGCGAGCGGCGGCACGATCACCCTATCCCGCGCCGGGGCGGCAGATGTGCAGGTCATTACGGTCGACTGGCTGACCGGGCGGATCAGGGTCGATGCGCCGAAACCCCGATGATAGCGGCTTTCTATTGCTGGAAACGCTGATCGCCTTCGTCATCGCGGCGCTGGCGCTGGTGGTGCTGTATCGCGCGGCGTTCGACGGGGCGGCGGCGATCGCGGTGGCGCGGCGCGAGGCGGCAGCCCTCGCGCGGGCGGAGTCGCGCCTCGCCTCCCTGCGGGCGATGGCGCCGGCGCATCGCTATGTCCATGAAGGGCGGGATGGCAACGGGTTCGTCTATCGCGAAACCGCCATCCGCCTGGCCGCGCCGCGCGGGGCGCCGCTGGTGCCGGTGCGGATCACCGTGACCTTATCATGGGGGAACGGATCTGCGGGGGCAGGGCGGCGCGGCGTGACCCTGACCAGCGTGATCGCGGTCCCCGCCGGATGAGGCGCGAGTCCGGGTTCACCCTGCTGGAAATGATGGTCGCCCTCGTCGTGCTGGGCCTGCTGCTCGCCGGGCTGGCGCAGGCGATCCACTTCGGCCTCGGAACTTACGCGCGCGAATCGGCGGTTCTGGCCCGAACCGGGCGGCAGGCAGCGGTCGATCGGGCGTTGCGCCGCCTGATCGAACAGGCGCGTCCCGGTCAGGCGGCCGGGAGCGCGCGGCGATTGGCCTTGATCACCACGCTGCCGCAGGCCGCCGCCACGGCGCAACGCCGGATCGATGTCACGCTGTTCCGCGCCGGGCCTGATCTGATGCTGGACTGGACGCCGCATCTGCCGGGAATCCCCCTGGGGCCGCCGCCACAGCCGCAGGCGGTGGTTCTGGCACGCGGCATCACCGGGTTGCGGATCGACTATTGGTGGCCGAAAACCACCTTCGGCGCGCCGGTCTGGCAATCGCGCGGCCCGGCGGGCGGGTTGCCGCGGCTGATCCGCGTGCAGATCACCGGGCGCGATCATCGCCCCTGGCCCGCGCTGATCGCCGCACCCGCCCTGGCGAGCGCGCACTGACATCAAAGCTTCATTTTTCAAAACCCCGTCAGCACGTCACTAGCAGGCGCATGGAATTCCTTCGCTGGTATGGCGCGATGCTACGATCGCTGCTGCCGAGCTCGCTGCGCGCGATGTTCGGCGGTTCAGCATCGGGCCTGATCGTCTCGGCCGATCTGACCGCGCCGCCGGCCTGCGCTGTGGTGGCGCAGCGGTCACGCGGCGGAACCCGCACACTCGGCACGCTCGGCGCACTGGCCGCCGACCTGTCACCCTCGTTGCGCCGCGGTGTCACGTTGGTGGTGACCGCGCCGGGGCGATTGGTCCTGAGCCGCATGGTCACGCTGCCGCTGGCGGCGGAGCGGCATCTGGCCACCGTGCTCACCTTCGAGATGGACCGGCTGACCCCGTTCGCCGCCGGTGAGGTCTGGTATCGCACCGACATCATCAACCGCCGCAAAGCAGCCGGCTCGATCGCGCTGCGCCTTGCCGTGCTGCCGCGCGCGAAGCTGCTGCCGCTGCTCGATGCCCTCGCGCAAGCCGATCTGCACCCTGGCCGGATCGAGGCGCAGGACGCCGCGGGGATCATCACGCTGCCGCTCGATCCCGGCGCGCCACCGGCACGAAGGATCGAGGCGGCGCTGGCTGCCCTGTGCGCGATACTGGCGCTGGTCTGCCTGCTGATCCCGCTTTCGCGCCAGCAGATCGAACTCCACCGCCTCGCCACACGCGAGAAGGCGCTCGTGCCAAGGCTGCACGCGGCGGAAACCCTACGCGGGCGGCTCGATCGCGCCCGCAACGGGGCGGCGACGCTCGCGGCGGAACAGGCGCGCGAGGGCGATGCGCTGGCCGCCCTCGCCGCCATCACCACCGCCGTTCCGGATGGCAGTTTCCTCACCGACCTCACGCTGCGCCACCGGATCGCGACGCTCGATGGCGAATCACCCAATGCCGCCGGGCTGGTCGCGGCGTTCTCGGCCAATCCCGCCTTCGCCGATCCGTCTTTCGCCGCCCCGGTCACGCGCGCCTTGAACGCCAAAGCCGATATCGTCTCGATCCGGGTCAGGGTGCGCCGCCATGAGGCGCCCTAGCGCGATGCAAGGCAGTCTCGACCTCCCCGACGGTCGCGCCGGCCGGATCACCGCGATCTTGCTCACCCTGTGCGGGGTGGCGATCCTGTGGTTCGGCCTGATCGCCCCGGCGATGAGCTGGTACGATGCAAGATCCCGCCAGATTGCCGAAACGCGGCTCGTCATCGCCCATGAGCGCGCCCTGATCGCCGCCTTGCCGGACATGCAGGCACGAATCGCCCGGTCCGGCCGGATCGGCGGCGTGACGCTCCTGGCCGGCGGGTCGGATGCGGTGGCCGGTGCCGCCCTGCAGGGCGATGTTCAGGCGCTGGCCAGCCGGAACAGCATCAATCTCGACTCCGCCGAATTGCTCACCCCGGTCAAAACCGGCGATTTCCGCCGGATTCCGCTGCGGATCAGCCTGACCACCGACTATCCGAAGCTGATCGCGCTGCTCGGCGCGATCGCCGCCACCTCGCCGCGCATGCTGGTCGATGACCTCTCCCTCCACGCGACCGGCCTGCCCGATCCGGGGCGCGATCTGCCGATCCGCGCCAGTTTCACCATCTCGGCGTTCCGCGCCGCCGGCGGATCGTGATGCCGCCCTTGCGCATCGCCCTCGCTTCGCTCGCAACCGGTCTTGCGTGTCTTGCGCTCGCCACGTTGCTGGCGCCGCAAACCGCCCCCATCGTCATGATGCCCGCCGCCATCCCGCCCGCCACAATAACCGCGCCGCCGGTCGACACCACCCGGCTGATCGCGATCATCGCCGCCCGCCCGCTGTTCCGCCCCGATCGCCGGCCGGTCGCCGCCGTAATCCAGGGTGACGCTGACTTGCCCCGCCTCTCCGGCATCTTGTTCGGCCCCCAGGTCGCGGTGGCGATCTTCACCCCCGGCTCAGGCGCGACCCGCCTGGTCACCAAGGGCGAACGCATCGGCGCGTACCGGCTGAGCGCGATCACCGCCGATACCGTCACCCTGACCGGACCGGGTGTGACGCTGCGGCTCACCCCCCGCTTCGCCGGTAGCAACGCCGCACCGCCGCCCGCGTCGCAAACGCCCGCTCTTCAGACGCCCCTTTTTCAAATGCCAGGAAGACACTGAATGCCCATGCCTGCCCGCCTGCTGGCGATCGCGGCGATCCCCCTCGGCCTCCTCGCCGGTTGCGCGCCGAAACCGCTCCCCCCCGATGCCGGCATCATCGCCGCGCGCCCGGACGCATTGACAGCGACGCCGCTCGCCGCCCCCGCCGCACGTCCCCGGAGCGGCGCGATCGCGGCTCCGTTTCAGGGCGGGGCCTCGGCCAGCTACGGCACCCAGACCCCGCTGCCCGATGCGGGCGTGTCACCGCCCGATTTGCAGGGCGGCGCGGTGTCGCTCGATTTCGCCGATACCGATATCCGCGCGGTGGTCGCGCAGATCCTCGGCTCGATCCTGCATGTCACCTACACGATCGACCCGGCGGTGCATGGCAAGGCAACCCTCCACACCGCCCATCCGATGCCGCGCGCCGATCTGATCCCCACGCTGCAAACCCTGCTCGGCCAGAACGGCGCGGAGCTGGTGGCCGATAACGGCATGTATCGCGTCATCCCCGCAACATCCGCCGGTGCGGCGATCGCCGGCGATACCGCGCTGGGCGGTGCGACGGTGGTGCCGCTGACCTATGTGAACGCGGCACACCTCGCCGCCGTGCTGCAACCCTATGTCGGCAAGGGCGGCCGGGTGATCGCCGCCCCCGGGCGCAACGCCCTGATCGTCGATGGCGATCCGCAGACCCGCAACACGCTGATCCAGTTGATCGACGCGTTCGATGTCGATGCGCTGGCCGGCCAGTCCTACGTGCTGTTCCCCGCAACCGGCGGCAGTGCCAAGGATTTCGCCACTGGCTTCACTGCAGCGCTGGGCACGGGCAAGGCCACCGGCGCCATCCGCGTGGTGCCGCTGGAGCGGATCGGTGCTGTGATGGTGATCGCGCCCAGCATCGGGCAGATCGCCCAGGCGAACCGGATCTATACCGTGCTCGCGCGTCAGGAAGTCGCCTCGCGCCGGACCTGGCACGTCTATTACCTGCGCAACAGCCGCGCCGAAGACGTGGCCCATGTGTTGCAGGAGGCGTTCACGCCGAACGACGTGACCGCGCAGCCCGCCCCCAGCGGCCAGACCGCGCCGGGTGTGGCGACCGGCACGCTCGGCGGTCTCGCCGGCAGCACGCCGGGCGGCGGCTCCCCGCTCGGCACCACCGCCGGGGGTGTCACCATGGGGGCGACCATGAGTTCGGCAAGCACGCAGACCGGCGGCCTCGCCAATGGCGCTTTAAGCGCGACCGGGTCGCAATCCCCGGCCCCGTCCCCGACTTCGGACAATCCGCTGCTCGGCCCGCTCGGCGGCTCATCCGGCGGTGGTGGTGGCGGCGGTAGCGGCGGCGATGACGACGGCACCCGCATCATCGCCGCCCCCCGCCAGAACGCGATCCTGGTCTACGCCACCGAATCCACCGATGCGACGATCCACGCCATGCTGCGCAAAATCGACATCGAACCGCTCGAGGTCGAGATCGACGCCACCATCGCCGAGGTCGATCTGAATACCGCCCTGCAATACGGCACCCAGTTCTTCTTCAAATCGGGCGGTATCAACGGCGTGCTGAGCCAGGGCACCTCATCGAGCCTGGTCCAGAACTTCCCCGGTTTCGTGCTGTCAGGTTACGGGTCGGATGCCGCACCCCTCGCGATCTCGGCGCTGCAATCGGTCACCAAGGTGCGGGTCCTGTCCTCGCCGCAGTTGATGGTGCAGAACGACCGCACGGCCAATCTGCTGGTCGGCAATCTGGTGCCGTATCTCTCGCAAAGCTCGCAAAGCACCATCACCGCCGGCGCGCCGGTGATCAACTCGATCAACTACCAGGAAACCGGCGTGATCCTGCAGATCACCCCGCGCATCTCGAACGACGGCATGGTCGCACTCGACGTCTCCCAGCAGGTCAGCGGCGTGGCCCCCAGCGTGACCACCCAGGGGATCAATTCACCGACGTTTTCCGAACGCTCGGTCTCATCGAGCGTGGTGGTGCATGACGGCCAGACCATCGGCCTCGCCGGGTTGATCACCGATAACGACCAGCGCGGCAATTCCGGCCTGCCGTTCCTCAAGGACATCCCCTTGCTCGGCAGCCTGTTCAGCAGCCAGAACAACACCCGCGCGCGCACCGAACTGCTGGTCCTGATCACCCCCCATGTGGTGCACAACCAGACCGACGCCGCCTCCCTCACGCGCGATCTCGAACAGGAACTGCCGAGTGCGGCACTGGTGCCGGGCGAGTTGAACGGATTGCCGGCCAACGGCTCGTCGGACCCGAATGCACCGCTGCGCGCACGGTGGGGATTGCATTGAACGCTGGTCAGCACGGTCGCGCGCCGCAGGATCGGGGCTTTGCCCTGCTGATCGTGCTGTTCGTGCTGGTGCTGCTCGGGTTTCTGATCACCCAGTTTCTCGGTGCCGCGCGCACCGAACTGACCATCACCGGCAATCTGCGTGGTGCGGCGATGGCCGGCGCCGCGGCGGATGGCGGGGTCTCGCGCGCGATCGTGGATCTCGCGGACGGCACCACGATCGCCCCGCGCCGGATCGGCGCGAGTGCGGTGGTGGTGATCGTGCACGGCATCGCCGGGCGGATCAATCCGAACGCGGCCCCGCCCGCCCTGCTCGCGGCATTGCTGCGGGTCGCCGGCGCCGGTCCGGCGCAGGCGCGGGATATCGCCGATGCGATCGTCGCCTGGCGCAGCCCGGCGGTCTCGCCCGCCGCCCAGTCGGCGCTGGATGCGCGATATCGCGCCACCGGCCACGCCTCGGGTCCGAACGGTACCGGTTTCACCGCCGTCTCTGACCTGACCGGGGTGATCGGCATGACCCCGCGACTTTACGATGCCATCGCGCCGCATCTCTCGTTGTTCGCCCCACCCTTGCCCGACGCGGCATCGGCGGACCCGATGGTCCGCGCCGCTCTGCGCCTCGCCGGGCCGATCACGCTGCCGGGCGGTGCGGTCGAAGGCCCGCGCATCGTCGAAATCGCGGCCAGCGCCACCGGCCCGGGCCGCGCCATCGCCCGGCGCTGCGCCGTGGTGCGGCTCAGCCCGTCGAATATCGAAACACCGTTCCGCATCCTGGGCTGGCGGGATCGCCAATGCCCATGAAGCATCCGCCCATGAAGCATCGTGCGGATCGGCTAATGGTTGCAGATCGTCCCCGGCGCGCCCGGTGCCGCCGGCTTGCCGTCGGGCCCTTCGGAGCACAGATCATAGGCCAGTCCCGGCCGGCTCGACGGGTCCTGATAGATGAACGGATGACCCCACGGGTCCAGTGGCACCTTGGTCTGTTTCAGATACGGCCCGTGCCAGCCGGACACGCCGGACGGATCGGCGATCAGCGCCTGCAACCCCTGCCCGGTGGTCGGGTAGCGCCCGATGTCGAGCTTGTAGAGATCGAGCACCGAGCCGATCTGCTCGATCGACTGTGCGGCGATGCTGGTTTTGGCCCGGCCGAGCTGGCCGAGCAGGGCAGGGGCCACCAGCCCGATCAGCAGGCCGAGAATCACGATCACCACCAGCAGTTCGAGCAGGGTGTAGCCATCATCGGCATTGGGGGTCTTGCGGGAGATGCTCATGAGCGCGTGACTATCCGACCTCACCCGCATCGCGCCAGTGCCGCGACGCCGCGTCATCGAAATGTCATGGCTATTGCATCATGATCGCGCATCTGCGCTGCATGCTGCTCGCCGCTTCGGTCTATCATCTGCCGCCGCGCGCGCTGCCGGTGATCGCGGTGATCGAAGGCGGCGCGGTCGGCATGGTCCGCCCCGACCCGAACGGCACCGCCGATCTCGGCCTCATGCAGGTCAATTCGATCTGGATCGACCCTCTCGCCCGCCGTGCCCGGCTCAGCCCCGCCGCGACGCGAACCCGCCTGATCGATGATCCCTGCTTCAACATCGCAGCCGCCGCCCTGATCCTGCGCACCGACATCGATCGCGCCGGCGGAAATTTCATGCGCGGCCTCGGCGATTACCATTCGGCAACGCCGCAGCTGAACCGGCATTACCGCGAGCGGGCCTGGGCGATCGCATCCCGCCTGTTCGGGCAGGGCCGCTAGAGCGATAGGCGATTATGTTGACGCGGCAGCGGCAACATAATCGCCTGAAATCGCTCGCAAAAACATAGGACTAAAGCGTTACGCTGAAAGCATAACGCTTTAGAGCGATCGGCGATCAAGTTGACGCGGCAGCGGCAACTTCATCGCATGACATCGCTCGAAAAAACATAACGCTCCAGCCGGCCCGCCGGTCGCCCCGAAGCGCCGGATCGGAAGATCCGCCTGAAACCTGTCCGGCGCATGACTCCAGCGTCATCGAATTATCACGCACAAATGATTAAAAATTGATTATCCGGCGTATCATCAACCAACGGGAGTTAACCATGCGCCGCGCCATACTCATGGCCTGCTCAGCGCTTTGCGCCCTGAGCATCACCAGCCAACCCATTCTCGCCGCCGCGACACCGGTTTCCGCCGAGGTCGTGCGCCAGCCCGATGCGCAGGGCATCGTCAAATCGATGATCGCGCACAATCCGCATCTGCACCTGACCAATCAGCAGATGATCGATCTGGTCAGGAAGAAGATCAAATACGTGTTCGTCCTGTATCAGGAAAACCGCTCGTTCGACTCGTATTTCGGAACCTTCCCAGGTGCGAAGGGCCTTTATTCGCAACCGCCGTCGCAGACGCCGGGGTTCTATCAGAACATCATCACGACCACCGGCGCGATCAAGACGATCTCACCGTTCCGGATCGGCCCGAAGCAATATGCGTGGGATACCGACGACGTGAACCATTCCCATCCCGTCATCGTCAGCAAGATGAACGTGGTCAATGGCGTGCCGCAGATGAACAATTTCGCGATCGGCGAAGAGCGCGTCCACTCGCCGACCGGCAATCCGTCCCTGCTGGCCGAGCAATACGGCGAACTCGCGATGGCGCACGAAGATTGCGACACTGTCCCCTTCCTCTGGGAATATGCGTCGCGCTTCGTGCTGTTCGACCATGTGTTTCAGGACATCACCGGCCCGTCGACGCCTGGCAACCTCTCGATCTTCGCGGCCCAGACCGGCCTGACCCAATGGGCGCTGCATCCGGACGAAGCCTTCGTCTCGCCGAACGGCACGCCCTACGCCGGAAATTCACCGCCCGGCAAAGATGCAGGTGGGGTCGTCACCGAAGCCGGATCGGGTGAGCCGGTCATGGACGACGACGATCCTTTCTGGGGCTCGCCGCTCGACCCGGCCTACGGCACGGCGAACGCGGTCCCGGTCAATGCAGGCGACTTCACCGGTAATACCAGCGTCCAGATCAATCAGACCTATGCCAATATCGCCCTGAACACGGCCGGCGATGCGGCGGCGAAGTATACGGCTCACGATACCCAGCCGAAGACCGACCTCGCCGATGTTCAGCAGGATGTCGCCTATCTCGCGGCCCATGGCCAGAAGCCGGTCGACTGGGGCTGGTTCGAGGAAGGCTATGCCAACGCGCCGACCGATACGGCCAATCCTGTCGTCAATGGCGGTGAACATGCGTCCTACGTGACTCATCACAACGGGCCGCAATATTTCGGGTATATCGTCAACAACCCGGTCGAACGCGCACATCTGCACGGTCTGCATGATTTCTACGCGGCTCTGGCGAATCAGACTCTTCCGGCTCACGGCGGCGTCTTCTACGTCAAGGGCGGATTCGACAACATCATGGGTCTGACGCCGGATAACCCCGTCGCCAAGGCCCGCGCGAATTTCCTGGGCGATGACGATCATCCCGGCTACTCCGACGCCCAGATCAGCGAAGCCGCGATTGCGACCGATGTGAATGCGATCGCCAAGAGCAAATATTGGAAGCACGCTGTCATCATCATCACCTGGGACGATTCCGAAGGCGATTACGACAGCGTCCGTCCGCCCATTCTTGCCGACGGCCCCGATCACAAGGTGTTCGACTTCGGGCCCCGGGTACCTCTGCTGATGATCTCGCCCTATTCGCGCGTTCATGCGGTCTCGCATCAGGTCGGCAGCCAGGCCTCGGTGGTCAAATTCGTCGATGACGTGTTTGGCTTGACGCCGCTCGCCTTGCTGCCGGACGAGTTGAAGGGACGCAAACTGGGCCAGCAGGAATTCGGCCAGCCGAATATCGGCCCCGAAGATGCCCTGACGCCGGATGTCGGCGATCTGATGAGCGCCTTTTCGCCAGCCCGCCTGATGGGCAAGGCAAAACCCCTGCCGGCCAGCTATGCGGAAATCTCCAAATCCACGATCATGCATCTGCCGCAGGATAATGGTCAGGGTTGCACAGTTGACGGCATCGTGCCGACCGACATCGCCAAAGGCATCAAGAACAACATCCCGGCCG
>NZ_JBMFGY010000033.1:0-7668 GCF_049977125.1 Acidiphilium sp.
ATTTCATGCGATTATGTTGCCGCTGCCGCGTCAACTTAATCGCATATCGCTCTAGCCGCTGTTGCGCAGGGCGGCGGCGATGCCGTTGATCGAGATATGGACACCGCGGCGGACGCGGACCTTCACGTCGTCGTCGCTGGTTTTCATGGCGTTGTCGCCGGGTGTGACGGCGTCCTCACCGGTACCGGTTTCGCGGTAGCGGCGCAGCATTTCGACCTGGACGTGGTTGAGCGGGTCGAGATAGGGGAAGCGGTTCGTGATCGAGCGGCGCATCACCGGGTTGCGATCGAGCAGGGCGCGCTGGCCGGTGATGGCGAGGAGGTGGGTGCGGGTGCGCTCGTATTCCGCCTCGATGCGGGGGAAGATGCTGTCACGCAAGGATTGGTCGGTGACGAGACCGGCGTAGCGCGCGGCGATGCGCATGTCGGCCTTGGCCAGGACCATATCCATATTGAGCAGCAGGGTGGAGAAGACCGGCCATTCCTGGAACATCGATTGCAGCAGGCGCAGGCCGCGATAGCCGCGTTTTGCGAGAACGGTTTCGACGGCGGTGCCGAAACCGTACCAGCCGGGCAGCATGACCCGGCATTGCGCCCAGGAGAATACCCAGGGGATCGCGCGCAGATCCTCGATGGAGCGGCCCTTGGCGCGGGAGGCGGGACGGCTGCCGAGGTTGAGGCTGGCGATTTCGGTGATGACGGTGGATTGCCAGAAATAATCCTCGAACCCCGGCGTTTCATAGACGAGGTTACGGTAGGCGGCGTAGGCGGCATCGGACAATTCGCCGAGGACGACGGGAAATCCCGGCTCCAGCGGTTCGGCGGCGGCCGGTTCGGCGGTGGCGACGAGGGTGGCGGAGACCAGGACTTCGAGATTGCGCCGGCCGACTTCGGGATTGCCGTATTTCGCGGCGATCACCTCGCCTTGTTCGGTGAGGCGGATCTGGCCATCGACCGCGCCTTTCGGCTGGGCGAGGATGGCCTGGAAGCTGGGGCCGCCGCCGCGACCGACCGAGCCGCCCCGGCCATGGAACAGGCGCAGCCGCATGCCGTGGCGGGCGAAGATTTCGACCAGGCCGACCTCGGCGCGGTAGAGTTCCCAGCCGGAGGTGAGGAAGCCGCCGTCCTTGTTGCTGTCGGAATAGCCGAGCATGACTTCCTGGGTATTGCCGCGGCTGGCGAGCAGGTCGCGATAGAGCGGCAGGGCGAACAGATCGTTCATGATGCCGGGGGCGGCGCGTAGATCGTCGATGGTTTCGAACAGGGGGACGATGTTGACGTCGAGCATGCGCGTGTCGGGGTGGAGCAGGCCGGCTTCCTTCAGCAGGACGGCGAGTTCCAGCACGTCCGACACGCTGGCGGCCTTGGAGATGATGGCGGTGCGCAGGGCGCGGGGGCCGTAGCGGCGGTGGGCCAGGGCGGCTGCCTCGAAGATCGCGAGTTCCTTGGTGGTTTCGGCACCGTAGCGGAGATGGCGCGAGACCAGCGGACGGTTGGTGGCGAGTTCGGTGAGAAGGAGGGCGGTGCGGGCGGCTTCGTCCATCGCGAGGTAGTCGGTGCCGGGGCTGATTTTTTCGAGCAGCTCGGCGATGGTGCGTTCATGAACCTCGGAATTCTGCCGCAGGTCGATCGGCGCGAGGGTCCAGCCGAACACGCGGGCCGCCTGGAGCAGGTCGCCAAGCCGGCCGTGGGTGAGCAGTTCGGAGCCGTTGGCGCGCAGGGAGTCGACGATGATGGCGAGATCGGCCACGAAGGCTTCCGGGGAGTCGTAGGGCGCGGCGGCACCGCCCGGCGCGGCACCCGAAAGCGCGGCCTGGGTTGCGGCGAGGCGGGATTGGATGGTGGTGAGGGCGAGGCGGTAGGGTTCGTCGGCCTGATGTTCGGACTGGTCCACCGATGGCGCGCCGAGGTGCTTGAGTGCCGGGGTGATCGTGACATGCAGGGAGGCGAGGGTGAGTTCGCGGCGGAGTTTGAGCACCTCACCGGCATAGAAGGCGAAGGCGCGTTCGGCCTGACGGGCGAGCGCCTTGGTCAGGATTGTTGCATCGGCGAAGGGGTTGCCGTCACGGTCGCCGCCGATCCAGCTGCCGATTTCGAGGAAGACCGGGAGTTCGCCGGGCGGGGCGTCGAGCGCCTGTTCGACTGCGGTGTAGAGTTTCGGAACCTCGGCGAAAAACGTCGCGTCGAAGAATGCGAGGGCGTTTTCGACCTCGTCGAGCACGGAGAGCCGGGTCGGGCGGAGCATGCGGGTCTGCCAGAGGGTGAGCACGAGACGGCGCAGGGCGGTGTCGATCGCGTCGCGCTCCGCACCCGTTCCGGCCTGGCGATCGCGCTGGACCAGGAGGGCGGCGATGGTGTCCAGCGTGTCGAGAATGCTGCGCCGCTGCACCTCGGTGGGGTGGGCGGTCAGCACCGGGGCGATATAGGCGGTTGCGAAGAAGTTCCGGAGCGCCGGGGTGTCGAACCCGTTGGCGCGGGCGCGGGCGATGCCGGCGGCGAGGCTGCCCTCGCGCGGCGGCGAACCGGCGATCAGATGGGCGCGCCAGCGCCGGGTGTGATGATGGTCCTCCGCGATGTTGGCGAGAATGGAAAAATAGCCGAAGGCGCGGGTGATGCTATTGATCTGACCACCGGGCCGGTCCTTGAGCAGGTTTTCAAGCTCGGCTTCGGCGGCCTGGTCGTGATCGCGGTGGAAGCGCAGGGCGAGCTGGCGGATCGATTCGATGAGGTCGTAGGTTTCCGCCCCGTCCACGCTGCGGATAGTGTCACCCAGAATCCGGCCCAAGAGGCGGATATCGTCGCGCAACGCCTCGTCCATGGTTGCGAAACGGTGTTTTTGCAGCTGCTCAGTGTCCATGCGCTGAACAAACCATGTTGCAGCACGGAAAGAAACTATTTTCTGTGACGTGAGGTGTCCGGCTCGGATTCGTTTCGTCAGATCCGTTTCGGCGGCAGTGGCATCAACGGGCTGACACGCGCCTGGTAGGCGCGGTAGGCGGCACCGCGCGAGGCCAGCATCTCGCGTTCGAGCGGTGGCACGCCGGAGACATTCACAAGCAGCCAGACCATGAAGAGAGGGCCCAGCAGGCCGGGCAGACCGGGCAGCCAGAACCCGGCCAGGCCAATCAGCGGGTAGGTCAGCCAGATCAGACATTCGAAGAAATAATTGGGATGACGCGACCAGGCCCATAGACCCGCCTGACAGACCCGGCCGTGATTGGCGGGATCGGCGCGGAAGGCATGCATCTGCCGGTCCGCCAGCGCCTCGCCGGCGAGTGCGACGAGGAATACCATGAGACCCGCGAGGGTCCATCCCGCCGCGAGCGGATGCGGATTGGCGGCTGCGAGCATGACACAGAGGACGAGAATCCAGGCGACCGCCGCCTGGATCATCAGGAGACCGAACATCCGCGCCGCGAACCGATCGCCCCAATCGGCGCGGAATCTGGCGTAGCGGGCGTCTTCATGGGGGATCGCGCGGGTGCGGCGCATGATGTAGCCGCCGAGACGGCCGGCCCAGATCAACACCAGCGACGCCACCAGAAGGCGACGCGCGAACGGCGCCGGGCCGAGCGGCACGAGCGCGCCGATCGCGCCGGCGGTACCGGTGCCGAAGGTCCAGATCACATCGACCCAGCCGGAATTGCCGGTGCGTTGCTGCACCGCCCAGGCGCCCCCCATCACCAGGGAGAGAAAAACCAGAAGAGCGAGCGCGAGGGCGAGATAAACCATCAGTCAGACATTCATCGGCGGGCGCAATCGTCAAGGGGTGGGGGTTCGCGCTATAGCGGGTCATTCATCGAGGAGGCTGCCCATGTCACGGATCGACGAAACCCGCCCGTTCATTCCCGTCAGCATCGCCGTCATGACAGTGTCGGACACGCGCACTCTGGACACCGACACGTCGGGCGCCGCGCTGGCCGATCGCATCACCGCCGCCGGGCATCGGCTCGTGGCACGGGTGATCGTGCGCGACGACGCGGGTCTGATCGAGGCGCAATTACGCCATTGGATCGCCGATCCGGCGATCGATGCGGTGATCACCACCGGCGGGACCGGGATCACCGGCCGCGACGTGACGCCCGAGGCGTTCGAGCGCGTGCTCGACAAGACGATCGAGGGATTCGGCGACCTGTTCCGGATGCTGAGCTATCAGAAGATCGGTACCTCGACGATCCAGTCCCGCGCGATCGGCGGCGTCGCCGGGGGGACTTATCTGTTCGCCCTGCCCGGCTCGACCGGTGCCGCCCGGGATGGGTGGGATGATATTTTGCGCTTCCAGCTCGATTCGCGGCATCGGCCGTGCAATCTGGTCGAACTGATGCCGCGATTACAGGAGCATCTGGCACCGGCCAAGACAGCGGGTTGACGCCGGGGCGTTCAGCCGCGACCTGCGAACGGCATCGTCGTTGCCATCACCGTGAGGAACATTGCATTCGCGTCGGGCGGCAGGCTGGCCATGTAGACCAGGGTGCGTCCGACGATTTCGACATCCATGGTCGGTTCGGGCCGGAGGCTGCCGTCGGCCTGGGGCACGCCGGTGGCCATGCGGCGGGTCATGGGGGTGGCGGCGTTGCCGATGTCGATCTGGCCGCAGGCGATGTTGTGGGCGCGGCCATCGAGGGCGATGGTTTTGGTCAGGCCGGTGATGGCGTGCTTGGTCGCGGTGTAGGGGGCAGAGCCGGGACGCGGGCTGTGGGCGGAGATCGAGCCGTTGTTGATGATGCGCCCGCCCTGCGGGGTCTGGTCGCGCATCATGCGATAGGCGGCATTGGCGCAGAGAAACGCGCCGTTGAGATTGACCGCGACGACGTGACTCCATTGCGCCATGGTAAGATCGCCGAAATTCGTGGCGGGGACATTGGTGCCGGCGTTGTTGAAGAGCAGATCGAGCCGGCCGCAGCGCGATTTGATCTGTGCGAATAAAAATTCGACCGCTGCGGGGTCGGTGACGTCGGCGGCGATCGCGAGGGCGTTGGCTGGTTCGGCGGCGAGGCTGATGGTTTCCTCGAGCGCGCCCTGCCGGCGGCCGGTGAGGACCACAATGTAGCCATCGGCGAGCAAGGCGAGGGCAGCGGCGCGTCCGACGCCGCTGCCGGCGCCGGTGACCAGCGCGATTTTTTTCGTCATGCGATTCTCCCTGGTGCGTCAGATGGCGGGCAGGATGCCGCCCAGTTCGTCTTCGATATGGGCGTGGATGATCTCGTCGAAACTGGTTTCGGCGGCAAAGCCGAGAGCACGGGCGCGGCCGGCCTCGAAATCGCCGGGCCATCCGGCGACGATGCGGGCGATGGCGGGGTCGGGTTCGCGCCGGATGAGCGCGACCGCACGATCGCCCGCGATGCGGCGCAGCGCCGCGATCTGCTCGCCGACGGTGGCGGACAGGCCGGGCAGGTTGAGGGTGCGGCGCCAGCCGAGCGGGGTGAGGTCCATGGTGGCGGCGCGGATCATGAAACCGATCGCGGCGCGGGGGCTGGCGTGATAATGGCGCACGGAATCATCGACCGGCAGCACCGCTTCCCTGCCGATCAGCGGTTCGCGCAGGATGTTGGAGAAGAAGCCGGAAGCGGCGGCGTTGGGTGCGCCGGGACGGATGCAGATGGTGGGCAGGCGGATCGCGATACCGTCCATGATGCCGTGACGGGAATAATCGGTGAGCAGCAACTCACCGATCGCCTTCTGGGTCCCATAGCTGGTGAGCGGGGTGGTGAAGAATTCATCGCCGATGACCGGTGGAAACGGCGCGCCGAATACCGCGATCGAGGAGGCGAACACCACGCGCGGGATGTAATGCGTGCGCGCATGTTCGGCGCGGATCGCCTCGAACAGCAGCCGCGTGCCATCGAGATTGATCCGGTAGCCTTTGTCGAAATCGCGTTCGGCCTCGCCGGAGACGACGGCGGCGAGATGCATGACGATGTCGGGACGCATGGCGATACAACGCGCCGCGGCGCCGGGGGCAGAGATGTCGAGCGTATGGATGGCGAGGCTGCCGGAAAAGCCGGCCGGGGCGACGGGGGGGATTGAGTCGACCAGAGTGAGGGAGTTGACCGGGGACGGGCCGATCATGCCCGTAGTGGCCAGATGGGCGGCGCATTTGCGGCCGAGCATGCCGGCGGCGCCGATGATCAGGATATGCATTGACGGTTCCCCTCGTGGTCGTGCCGGAGGTTATATTTAAAATCAATGGAACGCCAAGGGCCATCCGGCCGCCTCGGCGTTATTTCACCTTTTTGGTCCGATCCGCCGCGCGCCACAGATACCAGGCCGCCGTGCTCCGATACGGCGCGTAGGCCTCGCCGATCACCGCGAAGGCGCGCGGTTTGGGCTGCTGTTCGAGTGCGTGGATCAGGCGGTAGCCTTCGCGCACGCCGAAATCATCGACCGGAAAGACGTCCGGCCGGCCGAGGGTGAAGATCAACAACATCTCGACGGTCCAGCGGCCGATGCCCCGGATGGCGCAGAGCCGTTCGATCAGGGCGGCGTCGGACAGGCGGGCGGCGGCGCGGCGGGTGGGTACCGTGCCATTGAGGGCATGGGCGGCGATGTCGCGCAGGGCTGCGATTTTCGCGCCGGAGAAGCCGCAGCCGCGCAGATCGGCGTCGGCGAGGGAGAGAAGGGCCGCAGGTTCGGGGATCGGTGCGCCGCTCAGCGCGGTGAGGCGACCGAGGATCGCTTCCGCCGCGCGGGCGTGGAGTTGCTGATGCGCCACCGCGGCGATCAGGGCGGCGTAGGGTTCGCGCGATCGATCGGGTTTGAGGCGACAGGGGCCAATGTTGCGGATCAGGGCGCCCAGCACCGGGTCGGCGGCGATGAGATGGGCGCGGGCAATGCCGCTCATTGGTGCGAGCCGGCGATGCCGCTCATCGACACAGGGCGGCGATGCCGCTCATCGGCGCGGGCCGGTGACACCGCGGGCGATGCGGTGCCGCCATGCGGCAAGGCGGCGCCCGAGGCGGGTGGTTTGGCCGGTTCGCGTGGTGAGGCGAAGGCGTTCACGGATCGGGCGGGTGCGTTCCAGCACCCAGTCGCGCGCGCGGATGACGTTGTTGTGGGCAATGGCGAACCAGCGCACCGACATCAGGTTTTCTTCACAGGCCTGATAGATCCAGAGCGCCAGCAGGATGGCGAAGCCCTTGATGAAGACGGCGACCGCGGTGGCGGCGAGCCAGTTGCCCTTGACGAACAGGATGGTGGCCCAGAAGCCGCTGAGGTGATCGATCGCCTCGGGGATCAGGAACAGGAACACGACGACGAGCGGCGGCAGGGTTTGCAGGATGGCTCGCAGACGGGCGACGACGGCGAGGCGGGAGATCAGGTCGAGCAGGGCTTTGGCACCGTCCCAGATGATCCGGTCGAGGAACTCAAGGAGCAGTGCCAGGGGCAGGAGCAGAATATCCTCGGCCACCCGCCGGCGGCGTCGGCGCGTGGCGGCGAGGTCGGCGGCGGGGGGTGAGTCACTCATGGCGCGACGGTATCACACCCACCGGGAGGGCGGATAGGATGATCAGGGATGGGGCTGGTCCTTCTGATCCGGCGCGGGATGGGGTTGCGGGTGAGGTTGGGGATGGGGCGCCGGATGGAATTGCGCGGCGGGTGGATGATAGGGCGCGGCGGGCGGATGGTACTGCGGGACCGGCGGATGATAGGGCGCGGCGGGCGGATGGTA
>NZ_JBMFGY010000033.1:7768-29241 GCF_049977125.1 Acidiphilium sp.
TGATAGGGCGCGGCGGGCGGATGGTATTGCGGGACCGGCGGGTGATAGGGCGCGGCGGGCGGATGGTATTGCGGGACCGGCGGGTGATAGGGCGCGGCGGGCGGATGGTATTGCGGGACCGGGTGGGCTTGCTGCGTCGGCGGGTGAAACTGGGGTTGTGGCGCCGGGCGGAACGGTGTCGCGGGGGGACGCGCCGCCTGGGGAGCGAGCGGGCGCGGCATCGTCTGCGGCGTCATTGGGCGGCCGATCGCCGTGGGGATCGGCCGCGTTGGGATCGGTTGGGGCGGGACCTGCGGTCGCGGGTTGAATCCGGGCCGGGAGGGCGGGGCCGCCTGGTTGCGCGGCATCACGCGGATCTGCGGTCGCACCACCGCCGGACGGATCGGGCCGGGGTGCCCGACCGGCAGTCCGCGCGATGCGGCGAACGGGGCGGGGCGCGGCGCCGGGGCAAGCCGGGGATGGATCGATCCGCCGGGAGCGGCGGGCAGCCGGCCGAATTGCGGGCCGGGATGTGGGCCGGTCTGTCCGCCTGGTTGCTGACCCTGAAGATAAGCCGGTGCCACCGGCCGGGCCGCGGCGAGGATTGTTTGCGGCGCGGGTCGCCCGAACCGTCCGACCGGGTCGCCCCGACGCATCGCCACGGCGGGAATCACGGTTGCGGCCTGGCGGTTGATCAACCGGGCCGGGGCATCGTTGTTGATGATCGTGGTGTTGTTAACGGTCACCACGCGGTTGACGTTGCGGACGTTATAATAGTTCACCTGCTGGACGTAGTGTGGCGGGCAGCGATACCAGGGGCGATAGACTTCATCGGGCGCGAGCGGCACCCAGCCGATCGATCCGGCGGCGAAGGCACCCGCGGTGATGCCGACTCCGATGGCGACGCCGGAGCCGACATTAAAGAAACTGACCAGCGCCGGCGCATAGACCGGTTGATAATAGGCCGGCGCCGCATAGGCGACCGGCGCCGGCGCCCAGCCCCAGCGGCCGCCATATTGCACCCAGCGGCCGTAATGGAACGGTGCGAAGCCCCAGGGGTCGTTGTCCACCCAGGTCCAGCCCCAGGGCGCGACATAGGCCCAATGGCCATCGCGATACGGCACCCAGCCCGCGGCGACGTTGGGGTACCAGACCGCGCCGTATGGGGCGGTCTGCGACCAGTCGCCATATTGGGAAAGCTGGTAGCCGCCGGTCATCTGGCTGACCACGGGTGGCACGTAGGGCGGCGGGGGGGCGTAGCGCACCGCGAGCATCCGTTCGGTGAAGGGATCGGTCTCGGCGGCACCGAGGGAGGCGCTGACCGGATCCGCGCCTTGCAGCGTCGCGGTTTCGCCGGGGGCGATGTTGAGGGCGACGTTCTGACCCTGCAACTGGGCGGCGCCGTCGATCACGGTGACCATGGTCGGCGTGGCTTGATCGCCGGCCAGGATGTCGTAGCGGCCGTTTTGGGAAATGGTGATGGTGCCGCGCGGCGTGGTGATGGCGTAATTATCGCCGGGGGCAAGGTCGCGCAGGTCGAGATAGGCCTCGCCCTGCGGCAGGGCCGCCTCGACCGTGCGCGGGCCGATGCTTGTGATCTGGAGCTCGCTGGCGGCGTTCAGGGTGATGCGGCTCCAGTCGATCGCGACGGCGGTCTCGGCACCGGGCGGGGTGTAGAGCGCATCGCCACTGGTGATCGGGTAATTCAGGGTGGCTGGTGTCCACTGACTGGCGCCGGCATTGTCGAACGAGACGTCGCCACGGACCAGGGCGATCTGGCCGACCCGTGCCGGTGGACCGCCGCTCGACTCCTGCGCATGGGCCGAACGCATGACCGGCAGGATGGTGCTGATCGATGTGGTCAGGACGAGGGCGAGGCGGAAGGGTGGTCGCATGGCGGTTCTCCAGTGATCCGATGCCTGTTTCGGCGTTCGTTGCGGCGTATTATCGCCCGGATCGCGGCAGGATGAAGGCGAAGCGTTGCCGGGCGTTACAATTTGGGCGGCATTCCGCCTCATGATCGCCACAAGCCACCCTATATATGGTCGGCAGAGTTCAATGAGGTGATATCATGAAACCGATACTGCGCAAGGGTTTGGTTTTGCTCGCGGCGGGTGCCGCGGCGATCGGATTGTCCGGCTGCGTCTATTATCCGAGCAGCTACGGCTATGGCGGCGGCTATGGCTATCCGGCCTATGTGGCGCCGGCGCCGGTGGTTTCCGGTAGTCTATTCCTCGGTGGCGGCTATTGGGGCGGCGGCTGGGGCGGCGACCACGACGGCTGGGGCGGTGGCCGCGGTGGTTGGGGCGGTGGCGGTTGGGGAGGGCGGCGCTGAGCCGGCGCTTGCCACCTGCGGTCGATCCGGTGTATGAGCTGCTCAACAGAACGATGCTCGTAGATGTGGCCGATCGGCCGCCGGCAGCGTTCACTGGATCGGCGGCGTCCGTCAGGATGTCCCATCCCAGGTTGGCGGCAGGTAAAACCAGACCTCGCGCTTCACCGGGCAGCTGTTCTACGCACGCTTCCTTAAACCGATATGCCGCGACCCGCTTCGGGCATTGCGGCGATGAAAGCTTTATCCTTGACCCTTTTTGCTGACCTCGGCCTCGCCGAGCCCGTTATTCGCGCCGTCACGGCCGAATCCTATACCACCCCGACGCCGATTCAGGCGCAATCGATTCCGATCATTCTCGAAGGACATGATCTGATCGGCATCGCTCAGACCGGCACTGGCAAGACCGCCGCTTTCGTGCTGCCCCTGCTGCACCGCATGGTCGAGAAACGCACCAACCCGGGCGCGCGTGGGTGCCGCACGCTGATTCTGGCGCCAACCCGTGAACTGGCCAACCAGATCGCCGAATCCGCGCGGGTCTATGGCAAGTTCATTCGCCCGAGTGTTGCCGTGGTGATCGGCGGCGCCAAACCCGGCCCGCAGGCGCGGCAGATGATGCCGGGCGTCGATATTCTGGTCGCGACGCCGGGACGGTTGCTCGATCATGTCTCGACCGGGGCGATCCGGTTGGATGGCACCGATACCATCGTGCTCGACGAAGCCGATCAGATGCTCGACCTTGGATTCATGCCGGCGATACGCAAGATTATGTCGATGCTGCCGTCGCGCCGTCAGTCGATCATGTTCAGCGCAACGATGCCCAAGCCGATTCGCGCGTTGGCCTCGGAATTTCTACGCAATCCGCGCGAGGTGGCGGTGAGTGTTGAATCCAAGCCGATCGACCGGATCGATCAGCGGGTGATGCTGCTGACCGGTGAGGCGAAGAAGGACGCGCTGGTGACCCTGATGCGTGAGCCGGACGTTGAACGCGCCATTGTGTTCACGCGGACCAAGCATGGCGCCGATAAAGTGTGCCGCCATCTGGAGGCGGCGAATATCGGCGCCTCGGCGATTCACGGCAACAAGAGCCAGAGCCAGCGCGAGCGGGCGCTCGACCAGTTTCGCCAGGGGCGGATCAAGGTGCTGGTGGCGACCGACATCGCGGCGCGGGGCATCGATGTCGATGGGATTTCTCACGTGGTGAATTTCGAACTGCCGAATATTCCGGAATCCTATGTGCATCGGATTGGGCGCACCGCGCGAGCCGGGGCGGACGGGGTTGCGGTGTCGTTCGTCGAGCCGGCGGAGCTCACCTATCTGCGCGACATCGAACGGCTGATCGGCAAGCAGCTCATCCCCGGCGGCGCGGTGCCGGTGCGTGGCGTGACGCCGCCGCATCTGAACCGCGCGCAGAACCAGCGTAGCGGCGGGCAGACCCGAGGTGGCGCGGCGACGCCGAAAACCGGACACGCCCGGCCACAGCAGCGCTCATACGCTGCACCCAGCCGCGGTCGCAGCGGCGGCGAGCGGTCGGCGGGACGGCCTGGCTAACGCAGCCTAGAGCGTTATGCTTTCAGCCTAACGCTCTATCTCTATGACTTTTCGAGCGATTTCATGCGATTATGTTGTCGCTCCCGCGTCAACTTAATCGCATATCGCTCTAGCGATCACATCGATCGAGTAGAAAGACCCCTGCCCTCACCCGGCGGGGGTTTTTTTGTGGCGAATCTGAACGCAACAGGTGTTGCATGCGATTGTTGCGAAGTGGAACAGCCTGGCTGACGTGATCCATGAAATTCATGGATTTTCGGGGCCGTCATGGTCTGGCACGAAGGATGCAAGGGAACCGCGGGATCGACCAACCGAGGATACAACCATGAAAGCAGCCGTCCTGCACGAGTATGACGAGGCGCTGAACAATCCGGTGTTCGTGACGTATGAGGACGTCCCCGATCCGGTGATCAAGGGCGCGAACGATGTGATCGTGCGGATCGGCGGCGCCGGGGTGTGCCGCACCGATCTGCATGTCATCGAGGGGATCTGGAGGAGCAAGGTGGATCTCACGCTGCCGCATATCCTCGGCCATGAGAACGCCGGCTGGGTCGAGGATTTCGGCAAGGGCGTGACTCATCTCAAAGTGGGGGACCCGGTGATCTGCCACCCGTTGATCACCTCAGGCCATTGCCTGGCGTGCCGGCGGGGGGATGACATGCATGCCGAGGAGAGCGAATTCCCGGGCATCAACGTCAATGGTGGATATGCGCAATATCTGCGGACCGGCGCGCGCTCGATCATCAAGCTGCCGGAGAGTCTGGCGCCGAAGGATGTGGCGCCGCACACCGATGCCGGACTGACCGCCTATCGCGCGGCGAAGAAGGCCTCGCGGCATCTGCTGCCGGGCGAGTTTGCCGTGGTGATCGGGGCGGGCGGGCTTGGTCATATCGGGATACAGGTATTGCGGGCGCTGTGCGCGGCGCGGATCATCATCGTCGATCGAGCCGATATGGCACTCAAGCTCGCGCAGGAATGCGGTGCGGATTTCGCGGTCAAGGCCGATGGATCGGAGGTCGAGGAGGTCATGCGCCTGACCAGGGGCAAAGGTGCTGAGGCGGTGATCGATTTCGTCGGCGAGGGGGACGCGGTCGCCAAGGGGCTGGCGATGACGCGCAATGCCGGATTTTATTATATCGTCGGCTACGGCGGCAAGATCGATATTCCCACGATCGATATGATTACGTCGGAAAAGACAATCGTCGGTAATCTGGTCGGCACCTATCCTGAACTGATCGAATTGATGGCGCTGGCGGACCAGGGGAAGGTGACCCTGGCGACACGTGAATACAAACTATCGGATGCGAATACTGCGTTGCACGATCTGCATCACGGCAAAGTCCGTGGTCGCGCCGTGCTGATTCCATAACCGTTCAATCAAACCGAGGAAACGAAACCACCATGTACAAGACGAACGACGGCGACGATATCTTCATCATCGATGGGCATGTGCATCTGTGGGATGCCAGCCCCGAGAATATCCGCAACATTCACGGCAAGCAGTTCATCGATTGTTTTTACGGCTATCACGCAGCACTCTCGCCGCCGGAGCAACTCTGGACCCCGGAGAAATTTGCGAAATATGGTGCCGAGCAGATGGTCCAGGATCTGTTCGTCGATGGGCCGGACGACATGGCGATCTTTCAGCCGACCTATCTGAAGGATTTTTATAAGAACGGCTTTAATACACTCGAACAGAACGCCATTCTGGCCAAGCGCTACCCCAATCGCTTCATTCTGAACGGCGCGTTCGACCCGCGGGACGGCGAAGGCGGACTCGAGGCGCTCGAGGCGCAGGCCGAAACCTACAAGCTAAAAGGCGTAAAACTCTATACCGCTGAATGGAAGGGCGATAGCCGGGGCTACAAACTGTCCGATCCGTCGGCCTATAAATATCTGGAGAAATGCGAGCAACTGGGCATTAAGAACATCCATGTCCATAAGGGGCCGACGATCATCCCGCTTGACCGCGATGCGTTCGATGTCGCCGATATCGACCATTGCGCCACGGATTTTCCGAATCTCAACTTCATCGTCGAGCATTGCGGTCTGCCGCGTCTCGATGATTTCTGCTGGATCGCCACGCAGGAATCCAATGTTTATGGCGGGCTCGCCGTGGTGTTGCCGTTCATCCATAGCCGGCCTGGATATTTCGCGAAGGTGATCTCGGAATTGCTGTTCTGGATCGGGGAGGACAAGATCCTGTTCGGTTCGGATTATGGCATCTGGACGCCGCGATGGCTGGTGGAATCGTTCATGAAGTTCCAGCTGCCGGATGAGGTCACGAAGGAGACCGGCAAGGAGCTGACCATGACCGCGAAACGCAAGATCCTCGGTGAAAACGCCGCCCGGCTCTATAATGTCGATATCGCGAGCCAGCGCGCGAAACTCGACCGGATGGACAAGGTCGCGGCGTGATGACCGCCCTGGAGGCGCGCATCGGTGAGGTGCGCGCCGCTCTCGATCAGGTGACCGATCCGGAACTCGATGAGAGCGTGGTCGAACTCGGCTTTGTCACTGGTATCGAGATCGACGGGGATGGTGCCGTGCGCGTCGGGTTCCGGCTGCCGACCTATTGGTGCGCGGCCAATTTTTCCTATCTGATGGCCGCGGACATGCGCGATGCGGTGCGTGCTCTGCCTTGGGTCAATACCGTGGCGGTGACTCTCGATGAGCATATGTTCATCGACGCGATCAATGACGGCATTGCCAAGGACAAGGATTTTTCCGACGCTTTCCCGGCCGAGGCCGGCAATGATCTGGCCGGTATCCGCCAGCATTTCGGCCTGAAGGCGATGGAGCGGCGACAAGAGGCTTTGTTGCGCCATCTGCTCGCGGCGGGTCATGCGCCGCAGGCGCTCGTTTCACTCGATCTTGCCGGCCTGGCGGCGCTTGCGCTCGATGCCGCGGGTGCTGAGCTGCGCAGACGCTATCTCGAACGCCGGGGTCTGGTTGGCGGATTGCCGCTTGCATTCGTGACCAGCACTGGTGAACGGATCATGCATGAGACCCTGGCGGTTTATCTGCGTCATATCAGCCGCGTGGGGCTGAATGCCGAATTCAACGGCGCGCTCTGTCGCGGACTGCTCGCGGTGCGCTATGGCGGCGCACCGCAACCGCTGCCGGCCGAACCTGGTTTGGCGGATTTCATGCGCCAGAGCAGCCCTCAGACCGCCCGGCCGTAATAGATCGTGGCGACATGTGTCGCCTCGGCAAAGAACAGCCAGCGCTCGATGAATAACCCGGCGGCGGCGAAGATTACGGCAAGCGGCGCCGTGATCATCGGCGCACCACCCAGAACCGCGATCGCGGCCAGCGCGCAGGGTATGGCGAAGGCCGCGATCATCGCGATGCGGCGCAGTTTCAACGCATGTTTGCGGGCGACCTGATAGCCCATTTCGCGCAGGATATAGTTTTCGGTGAAATGCGGCTGATCGAGCGGCGTGACCGTGCCAAACGCGGCGAGGCCGGTGGCCGACGCCAGAGTTGTCAGCGGTGATTGTGCATCGATGCAGCGCCAATAAAGGGTTTTGGCGAGCGCCGCCGCCGCGCCTGCCGCCACAACGACCACGCCAGAGGCCACTGCATGGCCGGTCCAGAGGCCGATCAGCGCCGCGAGCAACACGGCGCCGGAAAACAGGGCGAAAATCAGATAATCCGGCATGGTATGTGCGTTGTGCCACTGGCGGATCGGCTTGAGACTGGCGTAGATCATTGCGGTACAATAAACCGTCACCAATCCCAGCGCCGCGGCCAGCAATCCGACCAGAATGGTCGAGCGGGCTCCGGTTCCGGCAACGTACCATAGCGCCGCGAAGGCCAGGGCCGGCGGATAGGCCAGGATCGACGCGACGCCCTCGCGTGACAGCCATGATGAGCGCCACTGGCTGAACGCCCGCCACGCCCGCTCCGGATGGCCGAGATGAAGGGTGGAGGCGATCAGGCCGCCGCTGGATAGGGCCAGCGCGACCGCTACGGCCACCGGCACGAACCAGGGCGATGCCGGCAGCAGACCCAAGGCGGCGAACACGCCGAGCCAAGCCAGCAGACCGTAGCCGAAGCCGGTCAATGTCGTCAGCAGCAGAACCGAAGAGGCGGGCGTCATCGTGAAAGAACCCGATCGACCAGTGTCAGCAATGCCGCACCGAGGCCGGTGCCGGCGCGGACCGGGGTTTCGGTGGCGTGGGTCGGGATCATCGCGCGGCGGGGGGGCAGGTATTTATTGACCGGGCGATAGCCGAGTTCGGGCATCAGATCGACCCCACCGCGCGCGGCGACCAGTTTCGAGACGTTGCTGTCAGGGTCGGCGAAGTCGCCGAAGTGGCGCGCGCGCGAGGGGCAGGTGGCGACGCAGGCGGGTTCGCGTTCGGCTTCGGGCAGGCTGGTGTTGTAGATGCGGTCGATACAGAGGGTGCATTTCTTCATCACGCCGGCATCCTCGTCGAATTCGCGCGCGCCATAGGGGCAGGCCCAGGAGCAGAGTTTGCAACCGATGCAGATGTCGGTGTTGACGAGAACGATGCCGTCTTCCGCGCGTTTGTAGGAGGCGCCGGTGGGGCAGACGGTGACGCAGTGCGGTTGCTCGCAATGGAGGCAGGAGCGCGGGAAATTGACGGTCCGGCCGCCGCAGCCATCGGCCTTGCCCTCGGCCTCATAGGAGTGGATGCGGTTGAACCAGACACCGTCAGGCTCGGCGCCGTATTTGTCGTAATCGGGCAGCGGTGCGTGGTGGCCGCCGGTGTTCCATTCCTTGCAGTTCACCGCACAGGCGTGGCAGCCGACGCAGGTATCGAGATCGATCACGAGGCCAAGTTTGCGTGATCCGGTGCTGGGCAGGGGGAGCGATGTCATTCGGCGGCAACCCTGGGTGAATAGGCTGATGGACTCATCATCGGTTGGGTTTCCTCGATCGTTTCGGGCGCGCATTTCTCGATCCGCACGGTGAGATCGAACCACGCTGCCTGCCCGGTCACCGGATCGGAATTCGACATCCGATGCCCCGCATTATCCACCGGCAGATATTCCGAGATAATGTGATTGAGCAGAAATCCCCGCCTGGATTCCGGTGCGTCATGCGCGAGTGACCAGGCGCCGGTGCGTTTGCCGATTGCGTTCCAGGTCCATACCGTGTTCGGATTGACGCCGTCCATCACCCGGATCTGGCATTTCACCCGCCCGTTGCGGGATTCGACCTCGATCCAGTCGTCATCGGCCAGATCATGGGCCGCCGCCAGATCACGGTGCATATAGAGCCGGTTTTCCGACAATATCTGGCGCAACCAAGCGTTTTGCGAACCCCATGAATGATACATCACCATCGGCCGCTGCGTGATCGCGTGCAGAGGGAACCGTTTTAGATCCGTCATGGTCTCCTCGACCGGCGGATACCAGATCGGCAACGGGTCCATCACCTGCAACAGGCGCGGGCGCAACCGGGACGGTGGCACGCGCCGGCCATGCCCCTCGGCGGCCAGATGGAAACTCTGGAGGATTTCGCTGTAGAGATGCAGAACGATCTGCTCATCGGAATCAATCAACCCCATCTCTTTCGCGCCCGACAGATAGGCCTGGTTGGCATGTTTGTAATAGAGTTGCTCTTCCGGCAGATGATGCTGCCAGAACCCTTTGTTCTCGACATAGCGTCGCAACTGATCCGGGTTCGGCGCGCCCTTGCCGATTGCCGTGCCATCCACGCCGCGAAATCCCGCCAATGGCCCCACACCGGGCTTGCGCTGATGATTGACCATGTAATCAGCGTAGGAATCGTAGAGTTTACTGCCGTGCGCATCGACGAAATGCGGCAGGCCCAGGCGCCCTGCCAGATCGATCAGGACATCCTGGAACGGCCGCACATCGCGATCCGGTGTGAGCACCGGCACGCGGATGGCGTCCGCCGGGCCATGCGCGGTGCCGATCGGGCGATCCAGTAACGAAATACAGTCATAGCGCTCCAGATAGGTGGTGTCGGGCAGGACGATATCGGCATAGGCGATGGTTTCCGAAGCAAACGCGTCGGCATAGATAATAAAGGGAATGCGGTAATTGCCGGCATCGTCATGCGCGGTCAGCATCCTGGTCGTCTCGCCGGGGTTCATCGCCGAATTCCAGGCCATGTTCGACATATACATGAACAGCGTATCGATTTTGTCCGGCCCGGCCTCATAGGCCTCGGCGATCACCATATGCATCAGACCGTGGATGCCGAGCGGAGCTTCCCAGGAAAAGGCGCGATCCAGCCGCAGGGCCTCGCCATCGTCGTCCACCAGGAGATCGTCCGGACTGGAGGGAAAACCGAGGACGGTGGCGGTGATCGCGCCGTCGGCATCGCGGGTCATGCCGCCTGGCCCGGGACCGGCGGGGATTGGTTTGGGGTAGGGCGATTTGTAGCGCCAGGATCCCGGCGTATCGACCGCGCCGATCAACATCTGCAGCACGTGGATCGCGCGGCAGGAGTGAAATCCATTGGAGTGGGCTGAAATGCCGCGCATGGCATGCATCGCGACCGGTCGGCCCGTCATCGTCGCGTGGGTGCGGCCGGCGGTGTCGGTCCAGGGTTGATCGATGCTAATCGCCTGGTTGAACGCAACCTCGGCGATTTCGGCGGCGATCCGGCGGATGTCGGCGGCGCTGACGCCGCAGCGCGCGGCCACCGCCTCGGGCGCATACGCCGGCGCGCTGTAGCGCTCGGCCAACACCGCGAAGGCGGGATGCGCTGGCCGACCGTCCGGAAGAGTGAATGTGCCGAGCAGCGCGGGATCGATGCCAACCGCTGTTGCCGCGGTCAGCGCCTGGGTCTTCCGGTCGAACGCTAATGGCCGCCCCTCGGCGTCGCGCGCGAACAGCCCGTTATCGGCGGCTCCGGGGGCATCGATCACCAGATAATGGGCATTGGTGTAACGGATCAGGAATTCGGTATCGATCGAGCCGCTCTCGAGCAGGCAATGGATCAGTGCGAGCACGAACAATCCATCGGTTCCCGGCGTCATCGCAACGAATTCATCGGCGACGGCCGAGTAGCCGGTGCGGATCGGGTTGATCGAAATGATTTTGGCACCCCGCTCCTTTAATTTGGCAAGACCAAGCTTGATCGGGTTCGAATCATGATCTTCCGCGACACCGAACAGCAGGAACAATTTGGCATGCTCCCAGTCAGGCTCACCGAACTCCCAGAACGCGCCGCCGACCGAGTAAAGTCCGCCGGCCGCCATGTTGACCGAGCAGAACCCGCCATGGGCGGCGAAATTCATCGTGCCGAACATCCGCGCGAAATGCCCGGTCAGTGATTGTGACTGGTCACGCCCGGTGAACAGCGCAAATTTGTTGGGGTCGGTCGCACGGATCCGTGCAAGGCGATCGGTCACGATCGCCATCGCCTCATCCCATTCGATCTCGACGAATTCGCCTGAGCCACGCGGCCCGACGCGCTTGAGCGGCTTGCGCAGGCGTGCGGGCGACAGCGCCGTCATGATTCCGGCGGACCCTTTGCCGCACAATACACCACGGTTCACCGGGTGATCCCGGTTGCCCTCGATATAGCGGAGTTGACCATCCTTGAGATGAACCTTGATGCCGCACCGGCACGCGCACATGTAGCACGTAGTATAGGCAACCGCGTCGCCGATCGGTGCGGCGTAGTCGATTCTATCATCTGGCATGGGATACCTCTGAGACCAGTATGGGTACGAAGCCGCGCAACGTCCATGAAACCGGGACGATCAGTTCGATCTGCCCCGCCGATCGATCGCCGCCGCCGCCACCGCCGCCACCAGCGCATCGACATCGGCGGCGGTGGTGCGATGATTGACGATCGCCGCGCGCAGCACCCGCATCCCGCCGATCACCGTGGTCGACACCACGAAGCCGCCCGCCTCCTGCAAATCCGCCGCGAGATCGGCGTTGAGATCATCGAGCGCGGGGCCACCATCATCGACGCGGAAGCATACGATGTTCAGCGTGACCGGTGCGACCACGCGCAGCATCGGTGTCATGGTGATCTGCGCCGCCAGATGCTCTGCCAGATCGCAGGTCTGATCGACGATCTCACCCAGCCGTGCGGTTCCGTAAGCCTCGATCGTCATCCACACTTTCAGCGCCCGAAATCCGCGCGATAAATCCGGCCCCAGGTCGCATGGCCATGGCGCACCGCCCGCCAGGCCGCGCGATGCCGTAGCCAGATACGAAGCGTCCTGCGCGAAACTATCGAGCATCCATTGGCGCTCGCGCACCAGAATGCAGCCTGAGTCATATTGCACCTGCGCCCATTTGTGAAAATCGAACGCCACCGAATCTGCCTCGCCGATGCCCTCGATCATACCCGCTCGCGTGGGTGACAGTGCAAGCAGCGCGCCGAACGCCGCATCGACATGCAGCCACAGGCCGCAACGCGCGGCCACCGCAGCCAAGGCGCGCAGATCATCGATCGCGCCGACATCGACACTTCCGGCCGTGCCGATCAGCATGAACGGGGCCAGCCCCGCCGCGCGGTCCGCGGCAATCATTGCTTCGAGAGCGGCGACATCGATCCTCCCGGCCGCATCGATCGCGACCAGCCGCAGCGCATCGCGCCCTAGTCCGGCCATGTCGAACGCGCCCGGTACACAGCGATGCACCCCCGCTTGCGCGTAGCCGACCAGGCGCCGATCCCCAACGCCCAAGCGACGCACCGCCGCGCCGACGAATCGCCGGCGCGCGCAGATCACTGCAATGAAATTCGCGATCGATGATCCGGTCACCAACAGCCCGCCGGTGCGTTCGGGCAGGCCGAGCATCGCTGCCGACCACGCGATCACCTGCCGCTCGACCGCAAGGCCGACATGATCACGCCCGCCGCAATTCTCGTTCAAGCCGCCGGCCAGCAACTCGGCCAACATGCCCACCGGATTGCCGCCGCCCTGCACCCAACCCATGAAGCGCGGGTGCACATTGCCCGACGCATAGGGCGCTATGTTCGCCGCGAATCGCGCATAGGCCGCCGCCGCGCCAATACCGTGCACCGGGGCCTCGCCCTCAAATGCCGCCCGCTGCGAAGGCGGCATCGGCTGCCACACCGGTCGATCGGCGATCCCGGCTAGTCGATCGATCATGTCATCCATCATCCGATGGCCGAGCGCGCGCAATTCGGTCCAATCCTCAGGGTCCAATGTGCTCATGCCATCGTCCTATCGAGCGCGGTGATCCGGGTCAAAGGGTTGCACCGGCCGCCTCGCGACGCAATCTGTCGCCTCAGAAGAAGGAACTCATCATGCAATACCGCAAACTCGGCTCCAGCGACCTCACCGTCTCGACCATCGCGCTCGGCTCGTGGCTGACCTATTCCGGCGGCGTCGAGAAATCCCGCTCGATTGCCTGCGTCAGGCGCGCGCTCGACCGCGGGATCACCCTGATCGACACCGCCAACATTTATGGCAAGGGGGCGGCCGAAACCGTGCTCGGCGAAGCCCTCGCGGATGTGAAACGTGATAGCTACGTGCTTGCCACCAAACTCTATTTCCCGATGACCGAGACCGACAAGGGGCTATCACGCACCCAGATCGCAAAACAGCTCGACGCCTCGCTGCAACGCTTGCGGGTCGATCACGTCGATCTCTATCAATGCCACCGCTACGATGCCGACACCCCGCTGCACGAGACGATGGAAGCCCTGACCGCCGCGGTGAAATCGGGCAAAACCCGCTATATCGGCTTCTCCGAATGGCCGATCGAGAAAATCCGCGAAGCCACCGAAATGATGGGCGTGGAAAAATTCGTCTCCAGCCAGCCGCAATATTCGCTGATCTGGCGCAAGCCGGAAGCCGAAATCATCCCCTATTGCGCGGCGCACGGCATTTCTCAAATCGTCTGGTCACCGCTCGGTCAGGGTATTCTCACCGGTAAATACAAACCCGGCGCCGAACCCCCCGCCGGTTCGCGCGCCACCAGCGCGACCATGGGCCATTTCCTGCAGGATTTGCCTGAACGCCGCGCCGTGCTCGAAGCCGTGCAGGCGATGCAGCCGCTCGCCGCTCAGGCGGGCCTCAGCCTCGCGCAATTCGCGCTCGCCTGGGTGCTACGCGAACCCAATATCGCTTCTGCGATCATCGGCGCTTCGCACCCGGATCAGATCGACGAGAACATCAAGGCGGCGGATTCACTGGTTCCCCCTGCCCTGTTCGCCCAAGCAGAGGCGTTGCTGATGCCGACGCTCAAAGCCGCCTGATCACTTCAGGCTGATTACGCCATAGGCGAGGGTTTTGAACTGATGGATCGGCGGGTGGCCGAACACCTCCACCCGCCCTTCGCCATAAAGCGTGATCCGTGCTTGCCGCCGGGCGAAGACGAGCAGATTGCCCTGACCACGAACCAGGGTGGTTACTGTATTCGCGTAAAGATGGCCGGCGTCGATCGAGGCGACACCGCGTGAGATCAGGGTGAAACGGCCGACCGAGCCGGTGAGCGTCGCGGCGGCCGCGCCGTTGTTGGTCAGGCTGAAGGCGGCACCGGCGAGTCCGGTCATGCTGGCGTGGATCAGGCCGCGCAGGTCGATGCTGGTGATTGCGGGGGTGGTGATCGTGATCGTCACGGTTTCGTGCCGCGGCAGATCGAGGCCACGTGGCCGCGTGATGCTGAGAACACCCTGGGTTACGCCGATTCGCAGATTCTCGATCAGATAGGGATCGCCGGTCAGCCGCACGGATTGGCGGGCGGCGGTGGTGAGATCGAGCACGAAGCGGCCATTGAGTTGGAGGGCGGAAAACGGCGCGATGGCGAGGTGTCCGCCGGGCGCTGCCGGCGCGGGAGACGGCGGCAGCGCCATCATCAAGGCCGCTACGACGATAAGGGTAAGGCGGCCAGATGCGCGCATCAGTCAAACGTGACTGAGCCGACGCCGCTCTCGGCCACGTCGCGTACGGGGGGGTTGCCCGCAATCGTTGCCGATCCGACCCCGCTGACCGACACATAGGCGGCATGATTGGCATGGCCGCGCAACGACCCGGCGCCGCTGATGTCGACCACCAGATCGTCGGTGATCAGCCGGCTGGCGTTGATGCTGCCGGTGCCGCTCACCGAAAGCAGGGCCTTGGTAACCGATCCGGCCACGGTGATCGAGCCGGCACCGGCGATACGCAGGGCAAAACTCGCCCCGCTCAGGCCGCGCAGCGTACCGCTGGCAACACCGCCGACATCAACCCGATCAAGGCGCGGGGCCGTCACGGTCAATACCACTTTGTCATCACCGCCGAACACCGTGACATTGTCGGTCCGCACATTGAGCACGCCGGCGACGACTGTCAGGCGCAACCTTTTAAGCACGGCGGGGCGCGCGGTCACGCTCACTGACTGGCGCGGCGCCTCGACGAATTCAAGCCGCGCCACCCCCGCGATGCGGATCGCGTGAAACGGAGCAAGCGCAGGATGCTCGGTCTTCGCGTCAGCCTGTGGCGCGCCTGTGGCAACGATGGCGCCGGCGGCAAGGGCGATGAAGGCGATTCGTTTCACAAAACGAAGACCGCACTCCGCACCGGGCGCACCGCGTGGCCGGAACCGAGCGCCGCTTCACCGGCACCGCCGGCCAAGGCGAGGGCGAAGGAAATCGCGAGGCAGGCGGCGAGGGCAAAGCCGATGGCCGGGCCGATGATCAGAGCAAGGCGCCCTGCGTCATGGTCAGGTCGCACCGTCGCGGTGGTTGTCATTCCGCGATATGGCGGCGATTGCGGCGATGGGGCCGGCACGCGGTGCCCGATGAGTTTTTCGGTCATAACATATGTCCTAACGAGACGATTTCAATTTTACAGCCGGTCGAACCGGCGGCGCAACAGGCGGTCGGGGTCGCTGGCCCGGGCTTCGAGTCGTGCGAGCCGCAGATCGAGCGTGGCAAAGCGTGCAGCCAAGCCGTCGATCAACGGTAGCGGGGCGGGCGGCACGTCTGGCATGCGTGGCGGTGCGACATGATCGCGCAGTGCGGACAGGCGCCGCGACACGGAGCCGCGACCATGACGGATGAAGGCGGCAAATCCGAGATAGCCCAGGATCGCGAAGATCGGATGCCACAGCAGCACGAGCACGGCAACGGCGCGGAGGGTCCAGGCTGGCACGTCGATAAAGGCGGCGAGTGCCGCGCATACGCCGGCGAGCAGGCCGCGGCGGGAGGTGATTTGGGTTTCGAATTCGGGACGGCTCATGGTGGTGCTCATGGTGTGATGACCTTGGGTGACATCGAATTCAGACGGTCGCGGTGTAGGATCGATCGGCATCGAGGAGGGCGCGTTCGAGTGTGGCAACCCGCTGCTCCAGCCGTTGCGCGGTGGCGGCAAGGGTGGTGAGGCCAGCTTCCAACCGCTGGATTTCGGCCCGATTGGCGCCGCCGCGCCGATAATGCAGCCAGAGCCAGAGCGGAGCGACGAACAACATGAAGGCGCTGCCCAGCGGCACGGCAACCGCAACCAATGTGGTGTCGGGCACGGCTAAACCTCCGTTCCATGGGGATACGATTGTTCCGCGTCGAGCAGCGCGCGCTCCAGCATGGTCACCCGTTGTTCGAGCCGCTGCGCGGTGGCCGACAGGTTTTCGATCGTCTGCCGGTCTGTGTTCGATAACGCCGCGCCGCGATACTGGAGGTGCATCTTGTACGCCTTGAAGCCATACACGCTGAGGATCGCGATGATCGGGATCAGAAATGGCATGTAATCCAGCATGAAACCTCTCCCTGGTTGTTGAAGGCCTAGGCAGCCTTTTCTTCAGGCTTGATCCGCGATTTTAACGCGGCCAGTTCGCGCTCGACCTGATCATTGGCCTCCAGCGCCGCAAATTCCTCGGCGATACTCGGCTCGGTCGGGCGCCGTCCCAAATCATACGCCTCGGCGCGCCCCTCCATCATGTCGAGGTTACGTTCCACCTGTTCGAACCGGGTGAACGCATCGGTCACGCGTTCGTCATAGAGCGACTGCTTCACTTTTAGCCGCGTCGTCGCACTCTGCTGGCGCAGCAAGATCGATTTTTCGCGTGATTTCGCGTCATCGAGCTTGGCCTGAAGCTTACCGACATCCTCGTTCTGCTGCGCGATCGCGGTTTGCACCGCCTCGATCTGGGTCTGTGCCTCGGCAATCGCCTGAGCGGCACGGGATTTTGCGAGCAACGCCGCCTTGGCCAGATCCTCGCGGCCGCGCTGCACCGCGAATTCGGCCTTACGATGCCACTCATCCCGATCCCGCATCAGCGCCGCAATCCGGCGCTCGACCTCGCGGCGCTCCGCGATCAACCGCACCGCCGCCGAGCGCACCTCGACCAGCGTGTCCTCCATTTCCTGGATCACCAGACGGATCACTTTCTGCGGATCTTCCGCCCGGTCGAGTAATGCGTTGAGGTTGGAATTAACGATGTCGGACAGGCGCGAGAAAATCCCCATGGGATCCTCCTTTTGAGTGAGAGAGGTCGTTGCCACAGGTTTTGCAGGTTCTGTGCCAATCGCCTCTGATGTGACGGATCACCATAACTCATTGATTTACAATTATTTCGCCGATCATCGTTGCCAAGCGGCGCCGGAATATGCTAATAATTAGCACCAATTATTGGGATCTGTAACATGACCGTCACGGTGTCCGCCGGACCGGCGCAGGCCAATCTGATCGGCGAAAGCGCGGCGTTTCGCGCCATGCTCGCCCATGTCTCCGATCTTGCCCCGATCGATCGTCCGGTTCTGGTGATCGGCGAACGCGGCACCGGCAAGGAGCTGGTCGCCAGTCGGCTCGCCCTGCTCTCGGCCCGCTGGAACCAGCCACTGCTGCAACTCAACTGCGGCGCCCTCACGGACTCGCTGCTCGATTCCGAATTATTCGGTCACGAGGCCGGCGCCTTCACCGGCGCCACCCGCCGCCGTGCCTCACGCTTCGAACTCGCCGATCGCGGCACGCTCTTTCTCGATGAAATCGCCAATGCCTCGTTGGCGGTGCAGGAGAAGCTGCTGCGCGTGATCGAATACGGCGTGTTCGAGCGCGTTGGCGGCAATGACCTTATCCGGGTCGATGTTCGCGTCATCGCCGCCACCCATGAAGATCTGCACGCAAGGATCGCCGCCGGAAAATTCCGCGCCGACCTGCTCGACCGCCTTGCGTTCGATGTCATCCGCATCCCGCCGCTACGCGACCGCGGCGAGGACATTCTTCTGCTCGCCGACCATTTCGCCCAACGCATGACATCGGAGCTTGGCCGGGATTTTTTTGCCGGCTTCACGCCTGCCGCACAGGCGCAGCTGCTGGCTCATACCTGGCCCGGCAATGTTCGCGAGCTGCGCAACGTGGTCGAACGCAGCCTCTACCGCGAAGCGGACTGGCAATCTCCCCTCGCCCATATCCGCCTCAACCCGTTCGGTACCGCGCCACGATCCGACGATACCGCCGCCCTCGCCGCCCATCTCGCTGAACACCGCCACAATCAGCGCAAGACCGCGGTTGCACTTGGCATCAGCTACGACCAGCTCCGCCACAGGCTCCGTAAGGCCGGACTGATCGGCGCAAAATCGGCTGATCCTTCATTGACTTGACCAGAGGGTGTCGGCTGATAGGCTGGCGCCATGATTGAGCAGCCGACCTTCGCAACCTCACCGTTTTTTCTGGGATTATCCAATACCGACCGCAACGCGCCCTTCGTGATCGCCGGTATTCCGCTGGACATCGGCGTCACCAATCGTGCCGGCGCGCGGTCCGGTCCGGCCGCGATCCGCACTGCCTCGCGTATGCTCGCGGGCAACGACCATCCGCATCATTGGGTCAGCGTCGATGCGATGCCGATTGCCGACATCGGCGATTTCGCGATCGCGCTCGGCGATATTCCCCGCAGCCTCGCGCTGATCGAACAGCAGGCGGCCCCGCTCAACCACCTTCTCGCGCTCGGTGGCGAACACGGCATTACCCTCGCGCTGTTACGCGCCTTGTCGAAACGGCTACGCTCGCCGCTCGGTTTGGTGCATTTCGATGCCCATGCCGATACCTGGGACGAAAATTTCGGCCAGGCCTACAGCCACGGCTCGGTGTTCTTTCACGCGATCAACGAGGGACTGGTCGATCCGCGCCGCATGATCCAGATCGGCATCCGTTCGCCGCTACCGCGCGCGACCTATGACTGGACGGTCGGCAAAGGCGTCACCATCCTCTCGGCACAGGATGTGCATGAAATAGGCATCGCGGCCACCGCCGAGCGTATCCATGCGGTGGTCGGCGCGCAGGAACCGACCTATCTGAGCTTTGATATCGACTGCCTCGACCCCGGCTGCGCGCCTGGCACTGGCACGCCGGAAATTGGCGGTCTCGCCTCGTTTCAGGCTCAGGCGCTGATTCGCCGCCTTGGTGGCATCGATTTCGTCGGCATGGACCTGGTCGAGGTTGCCCCCGCTTACGATGTCAGCGAGATCACTGCCCTCGCCGGGGCCACCATGGTGTGGGAGTATCTCGCGCTGCGGCAGGCTAATGCTTCAGGCTGAGAGTCCTTCAAGCTGAGGACACCGCCGGGGCGCGGCGAACCCGCCTAATCCTCGCTTTGCGCGAATTCCACATCTCGATGGACATGGATCGACATCAGCACACCGAAACCGAGCATTACGGCGGTGAGGGCAGAGCCGCCATAGGAGACAAGCGGCAGCGGAACACCGCCAACCGGAATGAGGCCCATGACCATGGCGAGGTTGACGAAGCAGTAGAGGAACAGGTTGGTGGCGATGCCGAGCGCCGCGAGCCGGCCGAATTGGTGGCGGCAGCGGAGTGCCGTGTAAATCGCCATCGTGACCATCGAAACCAGCAAGCCGAGCAGAACGATGGAACCCGCGAAGCCGAATTCCTCGGCAATGATGGTGAAGACGAAGTCGGTCTGTTTTTCGGGTAGGAAGTTGAGCTGGTTCTGGGTGCCGTGCAGAAAGCCCTGCCCCCACATACCGCCGGAGCCGAGCGCGATTTTGGATTGGATGATGTTGTAGCCGGCACCGAGCGGGTCGCGGCCGGGATGGAGAAAGGTGAGAATGCGCTGCTTCTGATAGCCATGTAGATGGGTGTAGGCGAAAGGAGCGATGATGGTGACGAGGGCGATGACGATGGCGAATTTCCACCAGCGCACGCCAGCACCAAGCAGGATGGCGCCGCCGATACTCATTGTGATGACGGCGGTGCCGAGATTGGGTTCCTTGAGGATCAGGGCGGCGGGGAGCAAGATGGCGAGGACCGGTGGGATCAGGAACAGCGGATTGCCGACGCGCTCATAGCTGGCACGCTGGAACCAGGACGCAAGGGCGAGGATCAGAAACAGCTTCATGAGTTCGGAAGGTTGGACGTGAACACCACCGACATCGAGCCAGCGCTTGGCACCGAGCCCGACATGGCCGAACTTCCAGACCGCGAGCAGAAGAACGATGCCGATGCCGTAGAGCGGCCAGGCGAGTTTGGCGATGATGCGGATGTCGATCATGGCGATCGCGATCATCATGATGAGGGCGGCGAAGAATCGCTCGATCTGCGGCGTCGCGTAGGGATGGCCGTGGCCGCCCGCGGCGGAGTAGAGCGCGGCATAGCCAATGCCGGCCAGGCCACAACAAGCCAGCACGAAGAGCCAGTTCACCCGGAGCAGCTTGGTCGCAATGCCGAAGGAACGATCATATTGCGGGCGATAGAATTTTGTGGCGAGCGGCGTATTCATGGCGGTGAGGGTCTCGGATGGAGAAGAGGAATTAAGCATACGTCGCGTGCTTGGCCTTGTCACATCAGCGTAGGCGGCGTCGGGTCGGGAAAACCGGGCACGGCGGATGGCGCGCCAGCGTCAATCGTGGTCTGATCGGTTGTTAAGGGGGGAGATTGCACCATGACACCAGAAACACCCACACCGTTTCGCCGCGTGCTGATCGTCGGCGCCGGATCAGGGCTGAGCGCATCGCTGGCGCGGATATGCGCCGAGGGCGGCATGACCGTGGCGCTCGCCGCCCGCACGATCGAAAAACTCGCGCCACTCTGCGCGGAACTCGGCGCCTATGCGTTTCCCTGCGATGCGGGCGATGCCGGGTCGGTCGCCGGATTGTTCGCGGCGGTGGATGCGGCGATCGGTCCACCCGATGTCGTGATCTATAACGCATCGGGGCGGCTGCGCGGGCCGATCGAAAGCCTCGATCCTGCTGCCGTTGCCAGGGTGCTCGACGTTACCGCATTTGGTGGTTTTCTCGTTGCCCGGCAGGCCGCACAGCGCATGGTTCCCCGCCGGCACGGCGTGATCCTGTTCACTGGCGCTTCGGCGAGTATCAAGGGATATCCGAACTCGGCACCGTTCGCGATGGGTAAATTCGCCCTGCGCGGCTTGGCCCAGAGCATGGCACGGGAACTTGCCCCCCAAGGCATCCATGTTGCGCATGTCGTGATCGATGGCGGCATCGCCTCGCCCACCCGCCCGGTTGCCGCCGATTCACCGGACGGTTTGCTCGACCCCGGCGCGATCGCGCAATCCTACTGGCACCTCATGCATCAGCACCGCAGCGCCTGGACCTGGGAGATCGAGCTGCGGCCATGGGTCGAGAAATTCTAATTGCCGGCGACCATGCGACGGTCAGGTCGCTGCGTGCGTCGTTCGTGATACGGGCGGGATGGCAACCGGATCGGCGAGGTCAGGG
>NZ_JBMFGY010000034.1:0-28852 GCF_049977125.1 Acidiphilium sp.
TCATGCGATTATGTTGTCGCTGCCGCGTCAACTTAATCGCATATCGCTCTAATCGCCGATCGTCACAACCACAGGCACATGATCCGAAGGCTGTGCCTTGTCGCGCTCCGCTTTCGCAATCGTTACACGCGCCAACCGCTCCGCCACCCGGGGGGAGAGCAACGCATGGTCGATCCGCAATCCAACATCCCGGTGCCACGCTCCGGCCTGGTAATCCCAGAACGTATAGAGCGTCTCGGTCGGATGCAGTGCCCGCACGGCATCGGTCAGCCCGAGCCAGATCAGCGCGCGAAACGCTGCCCGACTTTCCGGTCGTACCAGCGCGTCGGTCGCCGGCAGGGCGCCCTTGGCGTAGTCGGCGTCGGTCGGGCACACATTGTAATCCCCGGCCAGAATGAAATCGTGATCGGCATCGAGCAGCCCCGCCGCATGGGCGCGTAGCTTCGCCATCCAGTCCAGCTTGGCGCGAAACCCGTCGTCACCACCGGAATTGCCATTGGGCAAATACAAATTCCCGACAACCAGCCCCTGCAATCCCACTTCGATATAGCGTGAGGCAGACCCCTCGGCCTCGCCGGGCAGGCTCCGCTCGCGGATCTCCACCGCCTCGCGCGACAGCACCGCCACCCCGTTGTACGATTTTTGCCCGGCGATCGCGGCCCGATACCCGGCAGCCTCGAACAGATCCCCTGGAAATTGGTGCGCCTCACACTTGATCTCTTGCAACAACAACAGATCCGGCTGCTCACGCCCCAGAAAATCGGCGACCAATCCGGCACGAATCCGCACCGAATTCACGTTCCAGGTCGCAATCTTCATCGGCTCAAAAACTCAATCGACCGAAAATGACGTGCCACACCCGCAGGAGGTTTTGGCATTCGGATTGCCCACCGCGAAATACGCCCCCATCAGCGTATCCTTGTAATCCAGCTCTGCCCCGTTGAGCAGATCGAGACTGGCCGGATCGACCACGACCCGCGCCCCGTCGCGCTCGACCACATAATCCTCGGCCTCGATCGCGCCGGTCAGATCGAATTTATACTGAAATCCGTTACACCCGCCGGCCAGCACCTCGACCCGCAGCGCTTTCGCATTGTCCTCGCCGGCCATAATCGCGGCGATCCGCTCTGCCGCGCTGGCGCTGATCCGGAACCGGTCCATTGTATCGCTCATAACCTCTATATAGTCATGCGGCGGTGATTGGGCCAGCGGTTAAGCACGCCCTTCTTTTTTGAAAAAAAGAAGAGCTTGCTTCCCGTTCCCACCCCATCTTGGACACTGGCTCGCACTCCTGTAAGCCACCCGAATGCTCGCGCCCTACGCCTCCCACGCCGCCGCCTCGCGCGGCCGCCAATTCCCCGAACCGGATAGCGCCACCCGCAGCGCCTTCCAGCGCGACCGTGACCGCGTGCTCCACTCCAACGCCTTCCGCAAACTGCAATACAAGACCCAGGTCTTCGTCATTCACGAGGGCGATTTTTATCGCACCCGCCTGACCCACAGCCTCGAGGTCGCCCAGATCGCCCGCAGCATTGCCCGCGGTCTTGGCCTCGATGAAGACCTCACCGAAACCCTCGCCCTCGCACATGATCTCGGTCACCCGCCGTTCGGCCATGCCGGTGAAGCCGGGCTGAACGCAGCGCTCGCCGCCCATGGCGGGTTCGACCACAACGCCCAGAGTCTGCGCAGCCTCACTTTGCTCGAACGCCGCTATCCCGGTTTCGATGGTCTCAACCTCACCTGGGAATCGCTCGAAGGCATCGCCAAGCACAACGGCCCGTTGCCGCACCCGCCCACCTACATCGCCGCGTTCGATGCGGACTATCCGCTCGACCTCACCTTGCAGGCCGCCGCCGAAGCCCAGGTCGCCGCCCTGTCCGACGACATCGCCTACCACGCCCACGACATCGACGACGGCTTGCGCGCTGCCCTGTTCACCCTCGATGATCTCGCCGATCTGCCGGTGGTCGGCACCGTCCTCGCCGAAGCCCGCGCCCTCACCACCGACCCCCGCCGCATCCGCGCCCACATGGTCCGCCAGATGATCGGCGTCTTCGTCACCGGTGCGCTCGCCGAAAGCCGCGCCCGCATCGCGTCGCTCAACCCCGAATCGCCCGACGCCATTCGCGCCGCCCCCGATCCCGTCATCGGTTTTGCGCCGGACCTCGCGTCCGCCAACCGCGCCATCCGCACCTTCCTCTACGCCCGCATGTACCGTCACTGGCGGGTCAACCGCATGACCCACAAGGTCGAAGCCGTGGTACGTGACATGGCGACCCTGTTCCTCGCCCGCCCCGATCTCCTGCGCGATGATTGGCGTGACCGCGCCGGCGATCCCCATACCGACCAGACCGCCGAGATTGTGCGCGACTACATCGCCGGCATGACCGACCGCTTCGCGCTCGACGAACACCGCCGCCTGACCGACCCCACCGCCGCCGCCTGAAGGTTCACATGTCCGCAAACCTGTTCACCGATCTCCGCAGCATCGTGCTCGACACGGTCACGTCCCTCTACCCCGATCTCGGGGCGGAACACCTTGCCCGCATCGAAATCACCCCCACGCGTGAAGCCGCCCATGGCGACGTCGCGACCAACGCCGCCCTGATCGCGGCCAAGCCGCTCGGACAGAAGCCCCGCGACCTCGCCGACGCCCTCGCCGCATCACTGCGCACTCGCCCCGACATCACCAAGGCCGAACCCGCCGGTCCCGGCTTCGTCAACCTCACCCTCGATGCCCGCGTCTGGCAAGCCCAACTCCCCACCATCCTGCGCACTGGCGAGGCCTTCGGTGCCAGCACGTTGGGGCAGGGTGCCCGCGTGAACGTCGAATACGTCTCCGCCAACCCCACCGGCCCGATCCACGTCGGCCATACCCGCGGCACCGTGGTGGGCGACGCTTTGGCCAATCTGCTTGAAAAAATCGGCTACCGCGTCACCCGCGAATTCTACATGAACGATTCCGGCGCGCAGGTCATCGCCCTCGCATGGTCGGTCTATTGGCGCTACCTCCAAGCGCTCGGCACCACCATGACCGAGGCGGACTTCGCCGCTGCGACACCGACCGGCCTGCAATATGGCGGCGATTATCTGGTCCCGCTGGGTGCCGAACTCGCCTCGACCTATGGGACCGACCTTGCGGGTCAGGGCCTGACCGTCGCCGCGCCAGACCTCTGGCTGCAAACGGTCCGTGATTTCGCCGTCGCCGCCATGATGACCCTGATCCGTGACGACCTCGCCGCCCTGAACGTCCATCACGAGATTTTCACCAGCGAAGGTGCCTTGATCGCCGACGGCAAGATTGAGCGCGCCCTCGCCACGCTCGATGCCGCCGGCCTGCTCTACGAGGGCGTCCTCGAACCGCCCAAGGGCAAAACCCCGGACGATTGGGAACCGCGCGAACAGACCCTGTTCCGCAGCACCGATTTTGGCGACGACGTCGATCGCCCGGTCCGCAAATCGGACGGTTCGAACACCTATTTCGCCAACGACATCGCCTATCACGCCGACAAGATCGCCCGTGGCTACGACCTGCTGATCGACGTTCTCGGTGCTGACCACGGCGGCCACATCAAGCGGATGCAGGCCGCCGTGCTGGCGCTGCGGGGCAATTCGAAAGCGACGCTCGAAATCGTCCTCTGCCAGATCGTGCGCATCCTCAAAGGCGGCCAACCGATGCGCATGAGCAAGCGGGCAGGGACCTATATCGCCCTGCGCGACCTGATCGACGAAGTCGGCCCCGATGTCGTCCGCTTCATCATGTTGATGCGCAAATCCGACGCGCAGATGGAGTTCGACCTCGATGCCGCCGTCGCCCAGACCCGCGAAAACCCGGTGTTCTACGTCCAATACGCCCATGCCCGCTGCCGCTCGGTCCTGCGCGCCGCCGCTGCCATGCCCGAACTCGGCGACACCTCCGACGCCGGCCTCGCCACCACCGATCTCGCCACGCTCACCGCGCCCGAGGAGCTCGCCCTGATCCGCCGCCTCGCCTCCTGGCCACGCTTAATTGAATCCGCCGCCCTGGCGCGCGAGCCGCACCGAATCGGATTCTTCCTGTATGATCTCGCCGGCGATTTCCACGCACTCTGGAACGCCGGCCGCACCGAGACCACCCTGCGCTTCATCCAGACCGAAGCGCCCGACGCCACCAGAGCCCGCCTTGCCCTGGTCGCGGCCACCGCCGTGGTGATCCGCTCCGGCCTCGCGGTCATGGGCGTCGCCCCGGCCGAGGAGATGCGCTGAAAAGGATTGCGTGATGGACGACCCGGATATCGACATCCCCCCCTACGCCTCGCCCCGCCTGCGGTCGCGCGGCATCGATCCCGAAACCAAACGCATGGCAATCATCGCCGGCGGCCTCGGCATCGGTATCATCGTGCTCGCCCTGCTCTGGAGCGGCATCCACACCAGCCTCGGCCCGCCGCCGGTGATCAAACCCCCCGCCGGCCCGATGCGCACCCTGCCGAAAAACCCCGGCGGCCTGCAGGTCCCCGGTGCCCATGAACAGATCATGTCCGGCGAAGTCGCCTCCGGCCCGCCGCAACTCGCCCCGTCCTCGCCGCAGCCCGATTTCTCGAAACTCGACCAGGAAGAAGCCGCCGCCCAACCCAAACCCACCACCGCCGCTCCCGCGTCCGCCCCCGCGCCCGCACCCGCGTCCACCACACTGGCTTTGCCGCTGCCACCCCCACCACCGCCGCAACTCGCCGCCGCCGCCGCACCCGCGCTGATGCCGATACCTACGCCGGCACCAACCCCGGCACCGGCCACACCACCCGCAACGACGACCACACCCAGCGCCGCCCCCACCTCCGGCCCCTACGCCGTCCAGCTCGCCGCCCTGACCTCGATGGCGAAAGCCGACGAAGCCTGGCAGGTCCTGGTCGCCCGTGTCCCCGACATTCTGGGCAGTCAGAAACCCGTCGTCGTCCCCGGCGTGGTCCACGGCACCACCTTCTACCGCCTCCGCCTCGATGGCTTCGCCTCCGCCCAGGCCGCCGGCGATTTCTGCGCCCGGCTGAAATCGCGCGGCGTCACCTGCTACCTGCCGAAATGATGAAAGCCGCCATCATCGGCCTCGCCGGCCCGAGCCTCACCGAAGCCGAACGCGCATTGCTGGCCGAACACAAGCCCACCGGCATCATCCTGTTCGGCCGCAACATCGTCGCCCCCGCCCAGCTCGCCGCCCTGATCGCCGATCTCCGCGCCACGCTCCCCCCCGAAGCGGTGCTGATGATCGATCAGGAAGGCGGCCGCGTCGCCCGCCTGCGCGCCCCGCACTGGCCCGAACTCCCACCCGCCGCCCAGCTCGGCGCCCTTTATGTCACCGACCCCATCGCTGCCCGCAACGAAGCCCGCGCCCATGGCGCCGCCCTCGGCGCCATCGCCCGCGACGCCGGGTTTGACATCGTCACCGCCCCGGTGCTCGACGTCCCCACCGCCGGCGCCGACGCCGTCATCGGCAACCGTGCGATCAGCGCCGACCCCGTCGCCGTCGGCGTCCTCGGGGCCGACATCGCCTGGGGCCTGCTGTTCCAGGGCGTCCAACCGGTGATGAAACACCTCCCCGGCCACGGCCGCGCCATGCTCGACAGCCACCACGCCCTGCCGCACATCGCGGCCACAAATCTCGACGCCGATTTCGCCCCCTTCGCCGCCAATGCCACGCTGCCCTGGGGCATGACCGCCCACATCGTCTACGATCATCTGGACCCCGAACATCCCGCCACCTTCTCCAGCACCATCATCGACACCATCATCCGCACGCGAATCGGCTTTCGGGGTATCCTGATCAGCGATGACCTCGCGATGAACGCGCTCACCGGCCCGCCCGAATCCCGCGCCCGCCGCGCCCTTGCCGCCGGATGCGATATCGCGCTCTACTGCCCCGGCGACCTCGCCGCCAACCGCGCCGTGCTCGAAGCCATCCCCGATCTCGCCCCCGACCTGATCCCCCGGCTGAAAGCCCAACAACCCTCATGAACAATGACCTGATCCGCACCATCGTCATCGGCGTCTCCGCCTCGATCCTCGCGATCGTGCTGCACGAACTCGCCCACGGGTTCACCGCGCTGGCAATGGGCGATCACACCGCCGAGCGCGCTGGGCGGCTCTCGCTCAACCCGCTCAGGCATATCGACCGCGTCGGCACCATCATCCTGCCCGCCGTGCTGATCGCCTTCCAGCTCCTCACCATCGGCCGGATCGCCTATATGTTCGGCTGGGCGAAACCGGTCCCGATCGACCCCTCCGGCTTCCGCAACCCGCGGCGTGGCATGGCGATCGTCGCCGCCGCCGGCCCGGCCTCCAATTTCCTCCTCGCCCTGATCTCGGCCTTCGCCATTGCGGCCATTGGCACCCGGGGCCTGATCGCCGATTTCCTGCTCTATTTTCTGCTGTTCAACGTCCTGCTCGGCCTGTTCAACCTCGTCCCGCTGCCGCCGTTCGATGGTGGGCGGATCATGGTCGGCATCCTGCCGCTCGCCGCCGCCCGCGCGCTGGCCCAGGTCGAACGCCTCGGCATCCTGGTCATCCTGTTCCTGATCTTCATTCTGCCCGCCGCCCTCGGTCAGTTCGGCATCCATTTCGACCCGGTGTCGGATGTATTGGACAACTGGGTCCCTCGCATCGCCACCGCCTTTCTCCATGTCGCAGGTGTCCATGCCGGCTACTGAACCTGTTACCCCCGACGCGGGACCCACGGAAGCCTTCATCGTCCAGCTCGAAGGTTTCGAAGGCCCGCTCGATCTTCTGCTCGACCTTGCCCGCGCCCAGAAATTCGACCTCGCCAGCATTTCCATCCTTGCCCTGGTCGATCAGTACCTCGCGATCATCGAAGGTGCCCGCAAAATCCGGCTCGAACTCGCGGCGGACTGGCTGGTGATGGCCGCCTGGCTCGCCTGGTTGAAATCCCGCCTCCTGCTGCCCGACCCCGAAGCGATCGAGGACGCCGAACTCAGCGCGGACATCCTGGCCGACCGTCTCCGCGCCCTCGAAGCCATCCGCGCCGCCGCCGCCTGGCTCAATCAGCAGCCCCAGCTCGGCCTCGATGTGTTCCCCCGCGGCATGCCCGAGGATTTCACCGAATTCGACCGCTCCCGCCTCAAGCTTGATCTGCCGTCCCTGCTCGCCGGCTATCTCGCCGCCCGCCGCCGCTCCGGGGCGAAACGCCAGTACCGCCCGAAACCGGTCACCTACTGGACCGTGCAACAGGCGCTGGAACGCCTGACCCGTCTGATCGGCGCCACGTCCGACTGGTCGAACCTCGAAAGCTTCCTGCCCGACTCTCCCCAATCCCCGCTCGCCCATCGCGCCGCACTCTCCAGCACCCTGCTCGCCAGCCTCGAACTCGCCCGCAGCGGCGTCCTCACCCTGCGCCAGGACCAGGATTTCGCCCCCATCCTGCTCCGCGCCGCCGGGGCCAACCTCACGCCATGACCGACCGCCCCCACCCTGAACGTCTGCTCGAAGCCGTCATCTTCGCCAGCCGCGACCCCGTCCCCCTCCGCACCCTCGCGACCCTGCTGCCCGACACCGCCGATCTGGATGCCACCCTCGCCGCCATCCGCGCCCATTATCAGGGCGGCGGCATCGAACTGGTCGAGACAGGGCAGGGGGTCATGTTTCGCACCGCGCCGGACCTCGCGCCGGACCTCAAACGCATCGTCGAAATTCCGCGCCGCCTGCCCCGCGCCGCGTTGGAGACGCTGGCGATCGTCGCCTACCACCAGCCGGTCACCCGCGCCGAAATCGAGGATTTGCGCGGCGTCAGCCTGTCGCAGACCACGCTCGACGCCCTGCTGGAGGCTGATCTGGTCACCCCCGCCGGTCACAAGGAAGCGCCCGGCCGCCCGACGCTCTGGGCCACCACCCCGCATTTCCTCACCCGGTTCGGCCTGAAATCGCTCCGTGACCTGCCCAAACGCAACGACCTTCTGGTCGAGCCGGTCGCTCCGGCCGCTGACCCCGAACCCGCCACAGAAACCCCCGCCCTTTGACCTGGGCCGCACCTCTGCTAGCACACACGCCGGTCACAGTAGGCCGTTCACAGTAGGTCAAGATGCTCGGTTTTTCCTGGACAGAAATTTTAGTCATCATGATGGTGGCGCTGGTGGTCATTGGCCCGAAGGATCTGCCGGTCGCGATCCGCACCGCCAGCGCCGCGATCCGCAAGATGCGCGGCCTCGCCAATGATTTTCAGGGTCACGTTCAGGATTTGATGCGCGAGGCCGATCTGGCGGATGTCGGCAACGATCTGCGCAACCTGCGCAATTTCGACCTCGGCAGCCTTGCCGAACGTCATATCGACCCCGAGGGCGATTTTCGCCATGCCTTCGATCCCACCAGTGGCGACGTCAATGACATCGGGCACTCGATGATCGGTTCGGATGTGATCGAGGAGGGCGAGGCTGAGCCGGTTGTCGATGCCCCCGCCTTTATCCCGCCCAATGAAATCCGCCACCGCGCCGTGCCCGCCTTCATTCCCCCTGGCACGCGTCTCTGGTAAGCTGTGGATATGGATATCGACCCGACCGCAACCGACGCGCCGCACGACCCGATCCATGACAAGGAAATGCCTTTGCTCGACCATCTGGCCGAGCTGCGCAAACGCCTGCTCTGGTCGGCGCTGGCGTTTCTGATCGCGTTCCTGGTCTCCTATTACTATGCCAAGCAGGTCTATTATTTCCTGGCCCAGCCGCTGGTTCATATCATGGAACAGCGCGGCCAGAAGCCCGAACTGATCTATACCGCGCTCTATGAAGCCTTCTTCACCTACGTGAAGGTCGCGGTGTTCTCGGCCGCCTTCGTTTCCTTCCCGGTGATCGCCTCGCAGATCTGGCTGTTCATCGCGCCGGGTCTCTACCGCTCGGAGAAACGCGCCTTGCTGCCGTTTCTGATCGCGACGCCCATATTGTTTTTCGGCGGCGGCGCACTGGCGTATTATTTCATATTCCCAAATGCATGGCGATTTTTTCTCAGTTTTCAGACCAGCCCGGCCAACCAGCATTTCCAGATCGACGTGATGCCCCGCGTTTCGGACTACCTCAATCTGGTGATGAAGCTGATCTTCGCCTTCGGCCTCTGCTTCGAACTTCCGGTCCTGCTCACTTTGCTCGGCAAGGTCGGCATCGTCACCGCGGCCGGCCTGCGCAAATATCGCCGCTATGCTTATGTCGGCTGCTTCATCGTCGCCGCCATCCTCACCCCGCCCGACGTCTTCACCATGACCGGCCTCGCCATTCCGCTGATCGCCTTGTTCGAAATTTCGATCTTCGCGGTCAAGCTGGTTCAGCCGAAGAGCGTGGTCGTGGATGAGTAGAAAGCAAGCGCTTCTTTTTGAAAAAAGAAGCAAAAACTTTCGCTCCGCTTCGCGCCCCTCCCTTCACTAACCTTGCTTTACGAATAAGAGTTTTTTGGTTCTTTTTTGCAAAAAAGAACGACTTGCTTGCCCTTCCTCGATTGCGGATCGCTAAAATAATGCATGACCTGAAAATACTCCGAGACGATCCCGAAGCGTTTATTGCGGCGATGGGCCGGCGTGCAGTCTCCGAGGTCGCCTTGCGCGAAATTGTTGTCGCGGCCGGGGAAGTTCGCGCCCACACAAATGCGATGCAGCGAAACCAGGAGGATCGCAATAAAATAGCTGCTCAGATCGCCCAATTACTCCGAGAGGGCAAAGATATTGCTGCGACTCAACGTCAGGGTGCTCAGGAAAAAGCGTTAGGTGAGCGGCAACAGATCAGCCTTACGGACTCACAGAACAGATTATCGAATGCCCTTTTCCAACTCCCCAACATCCTCGACCCCGAAGTCCCGGATGGTGCGGACGAAACCGCGAATGTCGAACAATCCCAGTTCGGCCTGATCAGGAATTTCGAGGCGCCACCGAAACAGCATTTCGAACTCGGCGAAGCCCTCGGGCTGATGGATTTCGCGACCGCCGGCAAAATCGCCGGCAGCCGCTTTACCCTCCTGCGCGGCGACCTCGCCCGGCTCGAACGCGCCCTCGGCCAATTCATGCTCGATCTGCATGTTACTGAGCACGGCTATACCGAAATCGCGCCGCCGCTCATGGTCAACGAGGCGGCGATGTTCGGCACCGGCCAGCTCCCGAAATTCGAAGAAGATCTGTTCAAGACCACCGATGGCCGATACCTGATCCCCACCGCCGAAGTGCCGCTCACCAACATCGCCGCCGGCGAGATTCTCGATCTCGCCAAACTCCCGCTTCGCTTCACTGCCCTCACCCCCTCCTTCCGTTCCGAAGCCGGCTCCGCCGGGCGGGACACCCGCGGCATGCTGCGCCAGCACCAGTTCTGGAAGGTCGAGATGGTCTCGATCACGACGCCGGAGACCAGCGCGGATGAGCACGAGCGCATGACGCGCTGTGCCGAGACCGTGCTCGAACGCCTCGAGCTGCCCTATCGCCGCATGCTGCTCTGCGCCGGTGATACCGGCTTCTCGTCGGCGAAAACCTACGATCTCGAAGTCTGGCTGCCGGGGCAGGGGGCGTATCGCGAAATTTCCTCCTGCTCGAACTGCCGCGCCTTCCAGGCCCGCCGGATGAACGCTCGCTACCGCCCGGCGCAATCTGGTCCGAAACCGGCCAAACCCGATTTCGTTCACACGCTGAACGGCTCCGGCGTCGCGGTCGGCCGCGCCTTGATTGCGGTGCTGGAAAATTACCAGAACGCGGATGGTTCGATCACCATCCCCGAAGTATTGCGCCCGGCGATGGGGGGTAAAACCCGCATTGGCTGAAGCACCGGGCCGATTAAGGCCGGCTTAACGCCTTTATGATGATAACTGTGTTGACACGCGCATGACCGATCCACATATTCATAACAACGAATATCTCGCTGCCCAGGAGTCAGCATTCATGAGTAACGTACCTGAAATCCTGTCGTTCTTCGACAAAGCGACCAGCACGATAAGCTATATTGTGATCGATCCGGCGACTAAACATGCGGCCATCGTCGATTCGGTGCTCGATTACGATCCCAAGGCCGGCCGGGTCTCCACGGCTTCGGCTGATGAATTGATCGCGGCGGTGAAGGCGAACGACCTCACGATTGATTGGATTGTCGAAACTCACGTCCATGCCGATCATTTTTCGGCGGCCCGCTACTTGCAGAAACATCTTGGGAGGGGCGTCATCGGCATCGGTGACCATATCGCCCCCGTTCAGAGCAATTTCGCCGATATTTTTGACATGGGCGCCGATTTCGCAACGGATGGCCGCCAATTCGATCATTTGTTCAAGGACGGCGAACGGTTCATGATCGGCACGGTCGAGGCCGAAGCGATTTATACGCCGGGCCACACACCGGCCTGCATGTCCTATTTGATCGGCAATGCCGTTTTCGTGGGCGATACGTTGTTCATGCCTGATTACGGCACCGCCCGTTGCGATTTCCCGGGTGGCGATGCTCATGCCCTCTACGCCTCGGTGCAACGCCTGTTCGCCTTGCCGCCGGAGACACGCGTGTTCACCGCGCATGATTACCAGCCCGGCGGTCGCGCACCTGCCTGGGAGAGCACCATCGGCGAGCAGAAGGCGGGGAATATCCAGATCCATGACGGCATCTCCGAAGATGAATTTGTCGTGATGCGTGAGAAACGCGATGCCACTTTGGCAGCGCCCGTGCTCATATTGCCGTCGTTACAAGTCAACATCCGCGGCGGCGATCTCCCCGATCCTTCTCACAACGGTCGCCGCTACCTGAAAATCCCGCTGAACGCGATCTGAAGGGACGCTACCCGATCATGCTGTTGCCAACCCCCTACCCGACCGAATTCACCCCTGGTCTCTGCCTTGCCGGCGGTCTTCTGATCGGCGTTTCCTCAGGGCTGCTCTGGCTCGGGATCGGGCGGATCGCGGGAATCAGCGGGATTGTCGGCGGCGTTGTCCAGCGCGTCGAGCGGGACTGGCGGCTTGCGTTCATTTCGGGTCTGCTGGTCGCGGGAATTGCGGCGCGCGCTCTCGATGTGGCGCCGGTGATCCATCTCCAGGCTTCTGATCCTTTACTGCTTTCGGCCGGGTTGCTCGTGGGCGTCGGTACCGCTCTGGGCGGTGGCTGCACCTCCGGCCATGGCGTCTGCGGCCTCTCTCGCCTGTCGCCACGGTCGATCACGGCGACCATCACCTTTCTCGCCGTCGCGATCCTCGTCGTTTTCCTCACCCGTTCGATCGGAGGTTTCTGATGCGCCGTACATTGCTCGCTTTCGCGTCAGGTCTGCTGTTTGGCATCGGATTGCTCGTCTCGCGTGTCGCCGATCCGGCGAAAGTCCTGAATTTTCTTGACGTGACCGGCCATTGGGATCCGAGTATGGCGCTGGTGTTGATCGGGGGCATTATGGTTGCCTCGGTTGCCTTCGCGATCGGGCGACGTCTGCCCCACCCCTGGTTTGGTACCAGCTTTCCCACCCTCGCGAGCTCAGGGTTGACGCCTCGGCTGGTCATCGGTGCCGGATTGTTCGGAATCGGCTGGGGTCTGGTCGGGCTCTGTCCGGGTCCTGCGATCGTGGCGCTTCCGCTCGCGCCGCTGCGCGCCGGCGTGTTCGTTCTGGCAATGCTGTCCGGACTGTGGGGAACGCGCTTGGTAACGAACCGGATTGCGCTGGTGCGTCAGTCCGCTTCCCCGCGCGCCGGCGCTGTTGTGCAGAACAGCCGATAAACTAATCCGACCAACTCCCGCGCCGCCTCGCTGCCGAGTGCGTAATAGATTGTGCGGGAGTCTCGTCGGGTCGTGACCAGCCCATCCTGACGCAAACGAGCCAGCTGCTGCGATAAATGCGCCTGGCGAATACCGAGTTCGCGCTCCAATTGACCGACCGAAGCTTCGCCATGGGTTAGATGACACAGCACCATCAATCGGTGCGGGTTGGCGATACAGCGCAGGAATTGTGATGCAATCGTCGCATTACCGGTCATCGCGTCGATTTCGATTCCGTCATGTCCAGCCGCCTGCGCGATCGCTGTCATATCCGGATCCACACCCAGAATAACTTGGCCCATCCCCATTCTCCAATATTCCGATATACGAAATAATAATCGGTTATGAACCCGTTGCGACGCGTTTGGCAACCCTCATGTCAACCTCGCGTGACGCCGAGCCGGCTCCGATCGCGTGGCGGTTTGATGTTCACGCCGATTTAGAGCGTTATGCTTTCAGCTTAACGCTCTAGCTCTATGTTTTTTCGAGTGATTTCATGCGGTTATGTCGCCGCTATCGCGTCAACTTAATCGCATATCGCTCTAATTGTGCAAGCGCGGCATCGATCGCACGAGGGAGGGAACAGGATCAAAAATTTTTATATGTTCCCGTCCCCGAATAGCGGGCATATTATCTAGCCGAGGTTGCGGGCGTGGAAGCGAAGATGGTCTTCGATGAAGGTGGCGATAAAGAAGTAGGAGTGGTCATATCCCTCGCGCAGGCGCAGATCGAGCGGGATGGCGCGGGCGGCACAGGCCTCGCGCAGAAGCTCCGGCTTGAGTTCGCGATCGATGAACGGGTCGGCGGTGCCTTGGTCGATCAGAATAGGTGGGCCAGTCCAGCCGCGGTCCTCGATCAGAGCCGTGGTGTCGTGCGCGCGCCAGGCGGCGCGATCGGAGCCGAGATAGCCGGTCAGGGCTTTTTCGCCCCAGGGACAGCGCGACGGCGAGACGATCGGTGCGAAGGCGGACACCGATTTATATGTTGCCGGGTTTTTCAGCGCGATAATCAGTGCACCGTGACCGCCCATCGAATGGCCGAAGATGCCGATGCGAGCGGGGTCGATCGGTAATTTGGCATGGATCAGCGCGGGGAGTTCAGACGTTACGTAGGAATACATCCGGTAACCGTCCCGCCAGGGCGCTTCGGTTGCATCGACGTAGAAGCCGGCGCCGGTACCGAAATCATAATCCTGGTCCTCGCCGGGGTAGTTCAGCCCGCGGGGCGAGGTATCCGGCGCGATCAGGGCGATGCCAAGTTCCGCCGCGACACGCTGGGCGCCTGCCTTGATCACGAAATTCTCCTCCGTGCAGGTCAGGCCGGCCAGGAAATATAGTGCGGGCACCGCAGCCATTGCGGCCTGCGGTGGCAGGAACACGCCGAACCGCATCGCGCAGCCGGTTTCATATGCGAGATGCCGATACACGCTCTGCGTGCCGCCGAAGCATTTCTGCGCCGAAACCAGTTCCAAATTTTTTGATTCGATCACGGATTGTCCTCGCAGTAAAGATTGTAAAACGTTATTGCCGTTGATTTGGTTTGGTGCAAACCGGATCTATGTTCATGCAAAAACCAGAATATGAACACACCACCAAGGAAACCTTGTCTAAGCGCCTCCAGCCATGCGTATTCGCGTTGACAGACACGCTTGTTTCTGCGTCATTACCCATGCAATCGACTTTGGCTTGCCTTGTTGCACGACACGGGATTCCGTATGCGGCCAAGACGTCCAAATCCCCGGTTGTCCCTCTTGAGCCGTGCGGCGGTCGCGCGGCGGGTGTGACTTAGGAGCGACGACGCAACAATGGCGATCGGCACTGTCAAGTGGTTTAACACCACCAAAGGCTTTGGATTCATCGTGCCCCAGGATGGCGGTAAGGATGTATTCGTTCATATCACGGCGGTTCAGGCGGCGGGTATGCGCGGTTTGAACGAAGGCCAGAAAGTTTCCTACGAAATCGCGATGGAACGTGGCAAGGCCGCGGCTATCAACCTCAAAGCCGTCTGAAATTCTCGCCTGCGGGGTTTCGGCCAACGGGGTCCTGTCGGACCCCGTTTCTTTTGATGCATCCCGGCGTGCGCTTTTGTTCTTGTGATCATGACTCTTGCCATCGATTAACGATGCGGATACTCCATTCCGTTAACGGCAACCCTGTGCGGTGCGGGTAAACTCGTTCTTCGGGGCCGGCCACGCTGCATTGAAGGCCGATCAAACGGATCTGGAGGACACTGACATGGATGGTCTCAACTCGCGCGCCGCTTTCCAGGCCGTTCCGGTTGCGCTCGCTACATTGCTCGATGAGACCGCCCTTCGCTTTGCTGACCGACCCGCAATCGATTTTCTTGGCCGGGGACAGAGTTGGGGCGAAATCGGCGCCCTCGCGGATCGGGCCGCGGCAGGGTTGCAGAAAATCGGCGTCGTCAAAGGCACCAAAGTCGGGATTTGTCTGCCCAATACACCCTATTCGGTGATCATGTTTTTTGCGATCCTGAAGGCCGGTGGGATCGTGGTCAATTTCAACCCGCTCTACACGGAGCGTGAACTCGCCGCCCAGGTGCGTGATTCCGGTACCGAGATCATGGTGACCCTCGACGTCGCCCTGATACAGGACAAAATCGCTGGTCTAGTGGCCGATGGGTTGTTCAAGCGGGTGATCGTCTGTTCGATGGTCGCTGCCTTGCCGCCGGTGAAGGGGCTGCTATTGCGCCTGTTCAAATCGAAGGAATTAGCATCAGTTCCGGATGGTGCGCCGTATTTGCGGTTCGCGACTCTGATTGCCGGGGCGGCAAAACCGGCACCGGTATCGATTGATGCGAAACAGGATGTCGCGGTTCTCCAATATACCGGCGGCACCACGGGCATTCCCAAGGGAGCCATGCTCAGCCACGCCAATATCACCGCCAATATTCAGCAGATATTGACCGCTAATCCGACGATCGGGCGGGGGAGTGAACGTATCATGGGCATCCTGCCGCTGTTTCATGTGTTTGCGATGACGGGGGTGATGGTTGCCGGCGTTGCGATCGGGGCTGAACTGATCCTGATGCCGCGGCTCGATATCAAACTGCTGATGGCCTCGATCGAGCGCAAGCGGCCCAGCATGATGCCGGGCGTACCGACACTGTACTCCGCAATCTGTAATGCGGCGGGGAAGGGGATGGATTTATCGTTCATCACCTTCTGCATGTCGGGTGGGGCGCCGATCTCGGTTGAGGTGGCGGAGCGGTTTCAACGACTGTCGCATTGTCCGATTCTGGAGGGCTATGGCCTGTCCGAAACATCGCCGATCGTCACCGCGACTCCGCCGGATCGGATCAAGCCTGGCTCGGTCGGTGTTGCCCTGCCCGGAACCATTGTGGAAATCCGTGACCGTGAGCACCCTGAAACCATTTTGCCGCAGGGTGCTCGCGGTGAGATCTGTGTGCGCGGGCCACAGGTGATGCAGGGATATTATAATCGTCCCGAAGAAACCGCGCAGAGCTTTATCGACGGTGCGTTCCGGACCGGCGATGTCGGGTATCTCGATGAGGATGGTTATCTGTTCATCGTCGATCGGATCAAAGATCTGATCCTGTGCGGCGGCTATAACGTCTATCCGCGCGTGATCGAGGAGGCCGCCTATCAGCATCCTGCGGTGCAGGATGCCATCGCGATCGGCATTCCCGATGACTATCGCGGTCAGGCGCCCAAGCTGTTCGTCACGTTGCGGCCCGGAGCGCAAGCCAGTGAGGCCCAGATCCTGGCATTCCTCAAGGATAATCTGAACAAGATCGAGATGCCGAAATCGGTCGAAATTCGTTCCGCACTGCCGAAAACCATGGTCGGCAAACTGTCGAAAAAGGAGCTGGTCGAGGAAGAAGCGTCCAGGATCAAGCCGAAGTGAGGGCTACTCTGGACAGGAATCCGAGTATCACCTATACGTAATAGCTATTCTCTTTGCGTAAGGTTCTGGAATCCGGCATGTTCATTAGTGCTAATATCAGCAATATTATTTCAAAAAATACAGGATTGGACATGGCTGCAACCACGATCGACAGTCCGGCGATGGCGGCGCTCAATGCGCGGCATCAACGGGAAATGACCGAGGCGGGAACCACCGCGAACGCGCTCTATTCGGTAAGCCAGTTGGCGCGCCAGCTTGGCGTCACGGCGCGCACCATTCGATTTTATGAAGACAAAGGCCTGGTCAACCCCAACCGTGCCGGCACCACGCGCGTTTATACACCGCGTGACCGCGCCCGGCTGATGCTGATTCTGCGCGGCAAGCGTCTCGGGTTTTCATTGCGTGAAATTAAGGATTATCTCGACCTCTACGACATCGATCCAACCCAGCACACCCAGGTACGGGTGCTGCTCGCTAGCGTGCGCAAGCGTATCGCTAAATTACAGGAGCAGCGCGCCGCCCTTGAGCAGAGTCTTGCCGAGCTTGGCGAGATCGAACACCAGGCGGAAATCGCTCTGCTCAAGACCCAGAAATAATAAACTTCAGGAGCCAGTCGTTTCATGATCAACGCCGTCATTGCCGGTTACGCCCGTTCCCCGTTCGCACCGGCTCGAAAGGGCGGGTTGACTCGTGTGCGTCCTGATGAACTCGCGGCCGAAGTGGTGCGGGCGCTGCTTGATCGGACCAAGGTCAATCCGGAGGACATCGAGGACATTATCGTCGGCTGCGCCTTTCCCGAAGCCGAACAGGGGCTCAATGTCGCACGCTTGATCGGATTGCTCGCCGATCTGCCGATCACGGTCGCCGGGGCGACGGTCAACCGGTTCTGTGGTTCATCGATGTATGCAATCCACATGGCGGCCGGCGCGATCGCGATGGGGGCGGGCGAGGTGTTTCTGGCGGTCGGTGTCGAGAGCATGACCCGCGTGCCGATGGGCGGTTATAATCCGCTGCCCTCGCCGGCTCTCTATGCAAAAAATCCTGCGGCTTACATGGGCATGGGCGATACGGCCGAAAACGTTGCGCAACGCTGGCAGATCACGCGCGACGATCAGGAGGAATTCGCGCTCGCGAGCCACCTGAAGGCGGCCACCGCGCAGAAGGAGGGTCGGCTGGCCGATGAAATCGTGCCGATTACGCTGAACCAGGCTCATATGGTGCAAGACGAATGCATCCGTCATGACGCGACGCGTGCGGGCCTTGCCAGCCTGAAACCGGCGTTTGATGCCAATGGCACTGTGACTGCCGGGACATCGTCGCCGCTGACGGACGGGGCTTCGGCGGTTCTGGTCTGTTCGGAAGAATATGCGATGAAACACGGTTTGAGCGTGACCGCGCGGATCAGGTCGGTCGCGGTGGCCGGCTGCGCGCCGGACATCATGGGCATCGGGCCGGTGGCGGCGTCGCGCAAGGCGCTGGCGCGGGCCGGGCTTAGCGTGCGCGACATCGACGTGATCGAGTTGAACGAAGCGTTCGCCTCGCAATCGCTCGCCTGCATCCGAGAGCTCGATCTTGATGTCGCGCGGGTCAATCTCGATGGGGGCGCCCTGGCGCTTGGTCATCCGCTAGGAGCAACCGGCGCGCGGATCACGGGCAAGGCGGCGCAGTTGTTGCAGCGCGTGGGCGGACGATATGCGCTGGCGACCCAGTGCATCGGTGGCGGGCAGGGGATCGCCACGGTGCTGGAGGCGGTTTGATGCCGGAAATCAGCTCGGTCGCGGTGATCGGTGCCGGCGTGATGGGCGCGGCGATTGCCGCGCACGTTGCCAATGCCGGCGTGAGAGTGTTGCTGCTCGATATCGTCAAGCCCGGTAGCGACGATCGCAATGCGATCGCCAAAGAGGCGATCGAGCGCTTCAAAAAAATCAAGCCAGCACCCTTGATGTCGGCTAGGGTCGCAAGGCTGATCACGCCGGGCAACACGGAGGATGACTTCGGGAAACTCGCCGAATGCGACTGGATCGTCGAGGCGGTGATCGAGCGGCTCGATGTCAAGCAGGCGCTGTATGCGCGGCTGGCCGAGGTGCGGAAACCGGGTTCGGTCGTGTCTTCCAACACATCGACGATCCCGCTGAGCGAGTTGATGGGCGCGATGCCGGCAAGCCTGCGGCCGGATTTCGTCATCACGCATTTTTTCAATCCGCCGCGCTACATGCGGTTGCTGGAATTGGTGACCGGGCCGGAGACGAGTGCGCAAACCGTTGAGAAGATCACGGTTTTTTGTGATGTGATACTCGGTAAATCGGTGATTGCGTGCCGTGATACGCCCGGCTTCATCGCCAACCGGATCGGCACCTACTGGATTCAGACGGCGCTGGTTCTGGCGATGGATATGGGGATTGAGATCGAGGCTGCCGATGCGATCATGGGTAAACCGATGGGGTTTCCCTCGACCGGCGTGTTCGGGCTGATGGATCTGGTCGGCATCGATCTCGGCCCGCATGTCAACGCGTCGCTCGCGCGGCTACTGCCGGCGGGTGACGCGTTTCATGCGATGAATCGCGATATCCCGATGATCGGTGTGATGATCGACCAAGGCTATACCGGCAAGAAGGGCAAGGGGGGATTTTATCGCAGCGGCGGGCGCGGTGCGGAAAAGGTCAAGGAAACCTTATCTCTTAAGACGGCGGCGGCGGGAACGCTGGAATGGCGCCCAACGGTCAGGCCAGATCTCGCCGAGGTTAAGGACGCCAAGGATGATCTGAAAAAACTGGTCGGCGCCGAAACAGCAGCCGGACGTTATGCCTGGGGCGTGCTGGGGCGTGTGCTGGCCTATGCGGCTTCGCTGATTCCGGAAATCGCCGATGATATCAGCAGCGTCGATGAGGCGATGCGGCTGGGCTATACTTGGAAATACGGGCCGTTCGAACTGATCGACCGGCTCGGTGCGGCCTGGGTCGCGGAGAGGCTGGCAACGCTGGATTTGGCGGTTCCGCCAATTCTGGCCGCACTCGGCAACGGGAGCTTCTACCAGACCGAAGGGACCAACCTGCGGCAATTCGGCAGCGACGGCCAGTATCATGCCGTCGCCAGGCCGGCCGGGGTGATGCTGCTCGAGGACGTCAAGCGCGGCGCGAAACCGGTTCTGACCAATAAATCAGCCTCGGTCTGGGACATCGGCGACGGGGTGCTCTGCTTCGAGTTCCACTCGATCATGAACGCGCTGGATGGCGACACTCTCACCCTGCTTGATAAGACCATCGCCCTGGTCGGCAAAAGCTACCAGGCGCTGGTGATCTATAGCGAAAACCTGCGCGCGGCGCCGGGGCGCGAGAGTTTCTCCGTGGGGGCCAATCTGGGTCTGGCGCAATTTGCCGCCAATTTGCGGATGTGGAGCAAGATCGAAGGGACGATCAAGGACGGTCAGAAGACCTACCAGGCGTTGCGCTACGCGAATTTCCCGGTGGTCGGTGCGCCGGCAGGGCGCGCACTCGGCGGTGGCTGCGAGATTCTGCTGCATTGTTCGGCGGTTCAGGCCCATGCCGAGACCTATATCGGGCTGGTGGAATGCGGGGTTGGGCTGGTGCCGGGATGGGGCGGTTGTGCCTCGATGCTGGCACGCTGGCAGACCCCGAAGGAAGCCCCGAAAGGGCCGATGCCGGCGGTAGCCAAAGTGTTCGAGATGGTTTCGACCGCGAAAGTGTCCACTTCGGCGGCTGAGGCAAAGGAACTGAAATTCCTGAAACCCGACGACGGCATCACGATGAACCGGATGCGCGTGTTGGCCGATGCCAAGGCCCGCGCGCTTGCGATGGTCGATGGTTACCAACCGCCGCAGCCGGTGACGCTGCAACTGCCCGGCTCATCCGGTCGGGTCGGGCTGGGCATGGCCGTCGCGGAGTTCCGCAAGAAGGGCTTGGCGACCGCCCATGATGTCACGGTTTCGACTCATCTGGCGCGCGTGCTGACCGGGGGTGATGCGGACATCATCGATCAAGTCAGCGAGACCGACGTCATGGCGTTGGAACGCGAAGCCTTCATGGCCCTGTTCCGCACCAAGGAATCCCAGGCTCGGATCAAGCATACGCTTGAAACCGGCAAACCCTTACGAAACTGATCCAACCGACCGGAGAACCCCATGCCCATCTACAAAGCCCCGCTTGAGGATATGCGCTTCGTCCTGCATCAGCTGTTCGACAGCGACGACATCGCGGCTCTGCCCGGCAATGAGGAATTCACGCCGGACCTGATCGACAGCGTGCTGGAAGAAGCCGCGAAATTCTCCGAGGGCGTGTTGTTCCCGCTCAACCAGTCGGGCGACCTCGAAGGTTGCACCTACGAAAATGGCGTCGTCCGCACGCCCACCGGCTTCAAGGACGCCTACAAGGCGTTCTGCGATGGTGGCTGGACCGCGATGGGGGCCGATCCCGCGTTCGGCGGTCAGGGATTGCCGATCCCGGCCGCGATGATGGTCGAGGAAATGCTGTGTTCGGCGAACGTGGCGTTCGGTCTCTATCCCGGACTCACCCATGGCGCCTATGTCGCGCTCAAACACGCGGGCAGCGAGGAGCAGAAACAGACCTACCTGCCCAATCTGGTCTCCGGCAAATGGTCCGGCACCATGTGCCTCACCGAGCCGCATTGCGGCACCGATCTCGGCATGCTGCGCACCCGCGCGGTGCCGAACGATGATGGCAGTTATAGCATCACCGGCAACAAGATCTTCATCAGCGCCGGCGAGCACGACCTGACCGAGAACATCATTCATCTCGTCCTCGCCCGCCTGCCGGACGCCCCTTCCGGCGTGAAGGGTATTTCGATGTTCGTGGTGCCGAAATTCATGGTCCGCGAGGACGGTTCGCTCGGACCGCGCAACGGTCTGCAATGCACCGCGATCGAGCATAAAATGGGCATCAAGGCCTCGGCCACCTGCGCCATGAGCTTCGATGGTGCCACCGGCTGGCTGGTCGGCGAGCCGAACAAGGGCCTGCGCGCCATGTTCACCATGATGAACACCGAGCGTCTCTCGGTCGGCATCCAGGGCCTGGGCGTGGCTGAAACCGCCTATCAGAACGCGGTGGCCTATGCGCGGGACCGGATTCAGGGCCGCTCGTTGACCGGCACCAAGGCCGAGGACAAGCCGGCCGACCCGATCATGGTGCACCCGGATGTGCGGCGCATGCTGCTGACCATGCGCGCCTATATTGAAGGCTGCCGGGCGCTGGCCGGCTGGGTGGCGCGCGAGTTGGAAATCCTCGCCAAATCGACCGATGACGATGCGAGGCAGGTCGCCGATGATTTCGCCTCGCTGATGACCCCGATCGTCAAGGCGATGTTCACCGATCTCGGTTTCGAAATCGCCTCCCTCGCGGTGCAGACCTACGGCGGGCATGGCTACATCCGCGATCACGGCATCGAACAATACGTCCGCGATGCCCGCATCTCCATGCTCTACGAAGGCACCAACGGCATCCAGGCGCTCGACCTGGTCGGCCGCAAACTGCCGCAGGACGGCGGGCGCCTGCTCACCCGCTTCCTCGATCCGGTGCTCGAATTCATCGAGGCGCATGAGGACAACGAGGCGCTGGCGCCGTTCCTGCCGCCGTTGCAGCAGGCGCTCGAACATGTGCAGATCGCGACCGGCTTCATCATGGAAAACGCGATGTCGAACCATGACGAGATCGGCGCCGCCTCGGTCGATTACCTGCGCCTGTTCGGCCTCACCGCGCTGGCTTTCGTCTGGGCGCGCATGGTCGCGATCGCGGCACCGAAGGCGGAAGGCGCGGATGCACAATTCTATCGCGCCAAGGTGCAGACAGCGAAGTTCTTCATGGAACGCCTGCTGCCCCAGACCGGCGCCCTGCTCGCCGCAATCCAGTCCGGTTCGGCCACCATGATGGAGTTCGAAGATTCTGCCTTCTGATCGCACGATCAAGGCCTATCTCGCCGGCCCCGACGTGTTCCTGCCGAATGCGGCGGAACACGCGGCACGGAAAATCGCGATCGCCGCGCGCTACGGGATCACGGGGCTCGCTCCGCTCGACGATGCCAGCACAGCGGCGATGAGCGAGGATGAAGCCTGGCGCGCGATCTTTCACAAGGACATCGCGATGATGGAGGCGAGCGACATCATCATCGCCAACCTCACCCCGTTCCGCGGCGCCTCCGCCGATGCCGGCACGCTGGTCGAACTCGGCTGGTTTCTCGGCCGCGGCAAGCCGGTGTTCGGCTATACCAATTGTGGTACGCTGTTTGCCGATCGGAGCCGGGCGCAATCCTTGCTGGCGCCCGAACTTGCGGCCGGGCTGATGCATGAGAGCTTCGGGTTGGCCGACAATCTGATGGTCGTTGGCGCCGTTATGTTCGGCGGCTCCTGCCCGTTGGTGATGCCTGATGGCGCCGATAACCAGTCGTTCGGTTCGCTTTCGGTGTTCGAACGTTGTGTCGCTCTGGCCGCCGGAGGTGAGCGGGGCGCTGGGCGATCGCTCTCGCCTGAAGGGATGATCCCCAGCCCCCTGAAATCATACGAACTGCCGTAGATCGAGCGTATGCAGGCTGGTTGGCGCGGTTGCGCCGGGTGCTGCGTCAATCGGTCCGGGCGTATGGCCGAAGGCAAAGAAACGTGAGCGCCGCCGCGCTTCTGCTTCGTTCGCATTGACTGGAAACGTCTCATAGCCGCGGCCGCCGGGATGAACGGTATGATGCGTCATGCCGCCCAGGGACCGGCGGTTCCACAGATCGACCACATCGAACACCAGCGGCGACTGCGGCTGGATCAGCGGATGCAGTGACGAGGGCGGTGACCACGCTTTGAACCGGACACCGGCAACAAATTCACCCGGCTGACTGGTCGCGGTCAGCGGCACCGGAATGCCATTGCACGTCAGCAGAAACCGCTCCCCGGTCCAGTTCGTCGCAGTGACCTGCACGCGTTCCACCGCACTGTCGACATAGCGGGCGGTGCCGCCGATCGTCTGTTCTTCGCCGAGCACGTGCCAGGGTTCCAGCGCGTGACGAAGTTCAAGGCCGATGTCGCCCACCATCACCGAGCCGAATTTCGGGAAGCGGAACTCATGATGCGGCGCGAACCAGGCCGGGTTGATCGCGAAACCGCGCCCCGCCAACTCTTCCAGCGCATCGCGAAAATCCTCGGCGACGTAGTGTGGCAGCATGAACGCGTCGTTCAGCCGCGTGCCCCAGCGGATCAGCCGGCGTTCATAGGGGGTCTGCCAGAACGCCGCGACGCAGGCGCGCATCAGCAGCGCCTGAGCCACCGCCATCCGCGCATCCGGCGGCATTTCGAAGGCGCGGAACTCGACCAGACCCCGTCGTCCCGATGCGGCGCCCGGCGCGTAGAGCTTGTCGATGCAGAATTCAGTCCGGTGGGCGTTACCGGTCATGTCGGTCAGAATATTGCGCAGCAGTCGGTCAATGATCCACGGTGGGGTTTCGACACCCGGCTTGATCTGGCGGAACGCGGTTTCAAGCTCCAGCAGCTGATCCTCGCGCGCCTCGTCGATGCGTGGATGCTGGCTGGACGGACCGATGAACAAGCCGGAAAACAGATAGGACAGGCTTGGGTGGTTGTGCCAGAAGCCGAGCAGCGATTTAAGCAGGTCCGGCCGGCGCAGGAACGGACTATCGGCCGCTTCGGCGGCACCCATCACTACATGATTGCCGCCCCCAGTGCCGACATGGCGGCCATCGAGCATGAATTTCTCGGCGGCCAGCCCGGTCTCTCGCGCCATCTGATACAATTGCACCGTGCGGCTGACATGGTCGGCCCAGGTGGCCGCTGGTGGCAGATTAACCTCGATCACGCCCGGATCAGGCGTGACCGAAAAGCTGAGCAGACGGGGATCATCGGGCGGTTGGTAGCCTTCAAGAAAGACCTTGCGCTGCTGGGCCGTGGCGACCTGCTCGATCGCGGCGACCAGGGCGAGAAAATCCTCGATGGCATATAGCGGGGGCAGAAATACATGCAGCATTCCGCCGCGCGCTTCGACCGCGAGAGCCGTGCGCACCAGTCCCGGTGCCTCACCCAGCAATTTTTTGCCGGATCGCGCCGCGGCGATTCCGCGATCGGCGGGGACGAATTCGCGCAAGGCGGCGGCGCTCGGCAGGGGGGGGTGTGATGCGAACGGGTCGCCCGGCACATCGATCTCGATGGCGGCGGGATCTTCCCAGGGCAGGCTATCCAATGGCAGGCGCAACCCGATCGGTGAGTCGCCGGGGACCAGCACCAGATCGCCACCGCGAAATACCCAGCGTGCCGATTGCCATTGCCGGTGCTCACCCACGGTGACGCGCCGCAGCGGCAATACGCTGCCCGATGCCTGGGTCAGATCACCAGCGAACAGCCGCGCAAGACGCGCCCGCTCGATCGGGTCGGCGATTTTACTTGCCTCCGCGCGTACATTTTCGGGCAGACGAGACTCCCGCCACAGATAATAATGCGTATCTTCGTAGGCTGGCATCACCAGCGCGGGGTCGATGTGCAGGGTCTCCGCCAGAGCCGTGCAGAACGCTGCGGCGTCGGCGGCGGTCGCGTCGTCGGCATCATCGTCGCTCGCGAGAAGATCGGCGTTTTGCCAGACCGCCTCGCCATCAGCGCGCCAATGAGCGTGCAGCGCCCAGCGCGGCAGCTGTTCGCCGGGGTAAAGTTTGCCCTGGGTGTATTGCAGAGCGGCCCCCGGTGCCCAGGCCGAAGCCAAGCGGCGCAGCAACCGCCCCGCCATGCGGCGCTTGGTCGGGCCGAGCGCATCGATATTCCATTCCGGAGCATCGATGTCGGTCGCCGAGACAAAGGTCGGTTCGCCGCCCATGGTCAACCGGACATCACCGACGATCAGCGCCGCATCGACGCGGGTGCCGGTTGCAAGAATGTCCTGCCATACCGCTTCGCTATAGGGTTGGGTGACCCGCGGCGTCTGCTCGATCCGTTCCACCGTCATGGCGAAATCGAATTCGACCGCGCTCGGCTCGACCAGCCCGGAGATCGGCGCGGCCGACATTGGGTCAGGACTCGCTGCCAGAGGAATATGGCCTTCGCCGGTCAACAGGCCGGATGTCGCATCGAGGCCGATCCAGCCCGCACCGGGCAGATAGACTTCGGCCCAGGCGTGCAGATCGGTGAAATCCTCGGTCGGCCCGGCCGGTCCCTCGATCGGCTTCACATCGGCGACGAGCTGGATCAAGTAACCCGAGCAGAATCGGGCGGCGAATCCCAAATGCCGCAAAAGATGCACCAGCAGCCACGCGGAATCACGGCACGAGCCACGCCCTTCACCCAATGTCTGCTCGGGTGACCAGACGCCCGGTTCCATCCGCACGACATAGGCAATGCGGGACTGCACCAGCATGTTCAACGCCACCAGCTTATCGATCGTCTTGGCCTCGATCACGCGGCCCTGCTCGATCAATGACAGGAGGAGCGGGCCGGGGGTTTCGATGCGGCGAAACGGGGCCAGCTCCTGTTCCAACACCGGATCATAGGTGAAAGGCCAGGATTCCGCCTCGGGCTCGAGAAAGAAGTCGAACGGATTGATCGTCGCCATATCGGCGATCAGATCGACGGTAACGCTAAACGACGTCACCGGATCGGGAAACACCACGCGTGCCAGGAAATTACCCTGCGGGTCCTGTAACCAGTTCAGAAAATGCGGCTTCGGCTCGATTGCCAGCGTGTAGGCAAGGATCGGCGTCCGGGTGTAGGGCGCCGGTCGCAGCCGGATGGTTTGCGGACCCAGCCGGATCGGTCGGTCGTATTGGTAGCTGGTATGATGGGTCAGCGCGACATGGATCGACATAGGGGCCCTTTGCTGCAACGCGAGATCGGCAGATGATGAGTCCTCGCATGACGTATCGCGACCGGCGTGACAACCGGAAAAACACGCGGCTCCGCCGTCGGCCGGTGCTTTATCAATTCACGGGAGCCAGCACGACGCTCACTTTAAGCGTATGACGCCGGCCGCCGAGGATGATGCCGCAGGTCGGGCTGACATCGGCGAATTCCCGCCCCCACGCCAGCGTGACGTGCGCATCGGACACGATCAGATCATTGGTCGGGTCGAAATCGACCCAGCCATGCATCGGCCCGAGCCATACCGAGACCCAGGCGTGGGACTGTTCCGCACCGGAATAAGCGTTGACGTCGCCTGCGATCTGGCTGCGGAGATACCCCGAAACATAGCGCGCCGGCAGTCCCAGCGCCCGCAGGCAGGCCAGCATCGCGTGGCTGTAATCCTGGCAGACCCCCTCGAGTTTTGCCAGCGCGGCGGGGCCGGTTGTTGCTGTGGTGGTTACGCCGGCGCGGTAGTTAAACTTCGCATATAGATCGTGCATCAGCGCCTCGGTCGCCTGCATGATGTCCGCATACGGCGTGAAATGACCGCGCACAAAGGCGAGCACCGCCTCATCGGTGCCGGTCAGCCTGGTCGGCAGGCGGAACTCCGCGATATCGGGCGGCATCATCGGGTCACCGGCGATCGCCTCCCAATTGATCCCGGCATGCCGGATCATCGGTAATGGCGCGACGGTGATATCGGCCGTAACCGTGGCCTCGAATACGGTGTGCGGCGCATCGATGTCGATCGAGGTGACATGGTTGCCAAAATAATCGACCTCATCGCATCGGTTGGAAGGGACAGGTTCGATCGTCAGCGCCGCCGCCGACAAAATCTGCCCCGGCCGCGCCCGCGGCAGCAGATGCAGGAAATGCCGCGCCCGGATCGCCGGAGTCTGGTAGGTGTAAGTGGTACGATGGCTCAGGCGGTAGTTCATCATGCAGGTCATCCACGCGATTCATTACCGATCGATACCATCCCGCCACCGATGCCGATAGGCATTACGCGCCGGGATCAGCGCCACCCCTGACGATTTTGCTGTTATGATACGCAATGATTGGCGCGGAATTGTGCAGCCGTCGGTCGGATCGTGCAAACTTAGGGGGCGACTGTTCGAATCGCCTGGAAAACTCCTGGCAGGAGACACAACTATGTGCGCAGATCATTTGCGAGGAGCATTAACGACACCGGGCCAGAGTCGCGCCCGGCGATTCCGCCGGCGTATCGGTTGCTGCACTACCGTCCGATCAGAAGCCGGATCTGGCGTGTCGACTCACCGCGATCGCGCCATCCCGTTTTCGCACACCCGAACTGTTGGAGTGCCTCCCTATGAAAATTCGCGCCGGCCACGAAATCGTCTTCGACTGCCCCGCCCCGATCCCAATGCTTCTGATGCTGAATATCCACCCCTCGCGCGAGATGGATCTTTTGAGCGAGCATCGCCTGACCGTCGATCCGCCGGTCCCGACGACCGACTACAATGACAGCTTCGGTAATCGTTGCACCCGCGTTCTTGCTCCCCCCGGCCGCTTCAGCATCACCACGGATTTCCTGATCCGCGACTACGGCACGCCGGATGTCATTCCCTATGGTGCCCAGCAAACCCCGGTCGAGGACCTGCCCGCTGATATATTGGTCTTTCTGCTCGGCAGCCGCTACTGCGAGACGGATCGCTTATCCGAAACGGCGCTCGCGCTGTTCGGCCATGTTCCGCGCGGTTGGCCGCTTGTGCAGGCGATCTGCGATTTCGTCTATGACCGGATCATCTTTGACTACACCGCCGCCCGCCCGACCAAAACCGCATGGGATGCGTTCATGGAACAACGCGGAGTCTGCCGTGACTTCGCGCATCTCGCGGTCACCTTCTGCCGCTGCATGAATATCCCGGCCCGCTACTGTACCGGCTATCTCGGTGACATCGGTATCCCTCTCTCCCCCGACCCGATGGATTTCAGCGCCTGGTTCGATGTCTATCTCGGCGGGCGCTGGTACACCTGCGATGCGAGGCATAACCACCCGCGCATCGGCCGCATCCTCATGGCGCGCGGACGGGACGCAACCGACGTCGCCATGACGACGACGTTCGGCACCTGCATCCTCGCCGGTTTCACCGTGATCACCGACTTGGTACAATAAGACGTACCGGCAGAGAGCGTTCCGGTGCGTTCTCTGCTCCGCCCGGTGATTTGCGGACAGTCCAACAGCGCGCAGCCTTCCGATCATGGGTCCAGCCGCGGCCGCGTCTCTGGTACATGGCTTGCGGGATGCGGGACCGTCCTTGGGATAGAGCATCGGCAACGCAACCCTCGCGTTCAAGGAACCGGCCCTGCGGCTAGCCATCCAGATCAACCCTGACCTCGCCGATCCGGTTGCCATCCCGCCCGTATCACGAACGACGCACGCA
>NZ_JBMFGY010000035.1:0-28799 GCF_049977125.1 Acidiphilium sp.
GATGTAGGTTTTGGCGGGGGGTGAGTTGCCGCCGAGGACGATGCAGCCGGAGAGGGCCGAGGCGAGGGCGAGGCCGGCGGCGAGGGTGATGAGGGGGCGGGCGGGTTTGGCGAAACGTGGTTTGGCCATGGGGACCTCCCTTGAACTGGCGGATGTGAGCCGGGGGGGGGTGGTCGTCCTCAGGGTGAGGACGACCGGGGTTGGGATTAGCGCGCGTAGAACACGCTATAAATTAGCGCGAGTAGAACTCGATAATTTAGCGCGAGTAGAACTCGACCACGAGGTTTGGTTCCATCTGGACCGGGTAGGGGACGTCGGCGAGTTTCGGGGCGCGGGTGAAGCGGCCTTTCATCGCGCGGTGATCGACTTCCATATATTCCGGCACGTCGCGTTCGGCGCTCTGGGTGGCATCGAGCACGACGGCGAGTTGCTTGGATTTTTCGCGCACTTCGATCGTGTCGTCATCGCGGACCTGGTAGGAGGCGATGTTGACGCGCTTGCCGTTGACCAGGACGTGGCCGTGGCTGACGAACTGGCGGGCGGCGAAGGGGGTGATGGCGAATTTCATGCGGTAGATCACCGCGTCGAGCCGGCGTTCGAGCAGCTCGATCAGGTTCTCCGAGGTGTCGCCACGGCGGCGGACGGCTTCCTCGTAGTATTTGTAGAACTGCTTTTCGCCGATATTGCCGTAGTAGCCGCGCAGTTTCTGCTTGGCCATCAGCTGCACGCCGAAATCCGACGGTTTCTTGCGGCGCTGGCCGTGCTGGCCGGGGCCGTAGTCGCGCTTGTTGATCGGGGATTTGGCGCGGCCCCAGAGATTGACGCCGAGGCGGCGGTTAATTTTGTATTTGCTTTCGGTACGCTTGGTCATGCGCGCCGGACTCCTTTGTTTGCGGGCGAAAACTCGCCTCATGTTGCACCGGTAGGTTTTATCCCGCCCGCGGGCGCGACAAAACGGGCTCACACCGACCGCCACCGAAATGGGGGATGCGTCCACGTTCCCAGCAATGAGGCGCCATTAGGCAGGGTGGGGGGGAAAGTCAAATCATGGCGGCATGGCGTGATCGCGCGGGGGTCTCGGGCTGCGCCAGGTTCAGAGCGTGAGATCGGCGGCGTCGCGGACCCAGCGGGGAATGCTGCCGAGCACTTCGAGGCTGATTCGGGTGGCGGCGCGCGGCAGGGTGAGTTCGGCGCGATCGGTGCTCCAGAGACCGCGGTCGCCCGGCGCGCGGGGGTGCCACCCCTGCCCTGCCCAGTTGGTGATTTTATGGCCATCGGCGCGGAGCGTGCCGGCGCAGAGGCCGAGGGGGCGGCGATCTTCGGAGGCGGGGTCGGTGTCGCTCGCCATGCCGGTGCGGCAGCGCAGGGTGAGATGGGTGGCCGGGTGGGGCAGGTCGAAGATCAGGCGCTGGCCGCGGCGGCGCGGGGTGATCGGGGGGTGACGCGGGGCGAGGATTGCGGCGGCCTCGGGGCCATGGATGATTTTATGGCCGAGGGCGGTGGCGCGGCGGTGCAGCGCGGCGCGGGCGGTGCTGAGCTCGGCGCCGCCGAGGATCAGCGGGGCGCAGGCGGGCATCGGCGCGCCGGGGGTGCCGAGATGGTCGAGGAAGCGGTCGCGGTTGCCGTTGTCGCGATAGGTTTCGGTGTGCAGGGCTTCGGCGAAGACGATGGCGTGGCGGTCGAGTTCGACATGGTAATAGGTGATGGCGAAGCCGGTTTCATCGCGCGTGATGGTGGCGTTGTTGACCAGGAGGATCGCGGGGACCAGGCCGCCGGCACCGAGGATGGCGTGGAGCGGCGAGACCGCGAGGGGGCGGCGTGGCCGGAAGGGACCGAACGCGCCGGGGGCGATGATCACCGGGCGGAGCAGGGCGGCGGCGGGGTCGCGCGCGAGGTCGATGGTGCGCCAGCCGATCCAGCGGATCGGGCGGGCGGCGCCATCATGCGTGATCAGCCGGTCGCCGGGGCGCAGGGTTTCCACCGGGCGGTAGCCGGTCGGGGTCAGCAGGGCGGTGCCGCGGGTGAAGCACGGCATGGCGCCGCCGACGGTGATGTCGGCACCCCCGGTGCCATCGGCGGTGATGGTTGCGGCGGCGGCGGCGGGGGCTTCGGCGAGGGCGAATTCGGTGTGGCTCGCGATGGTGACGATGCCGCCCGACACGCTGACCAGGGAGGGGGCGATGCCGATCAGGTCGATCGCGTCGCCGCTGGCGAAATTGGCGACGGCGTCCTGCATCGCGGTGGGTTCGTTGAGAGTCAGAAGCGCATCGGCCCCGGCGAAGCCGATCGTGCCGCCGCTGGCGGGACCGACGAGGTCGAGGGCGGCGGTGGCGGCGATGGTGGCGTTGCCGGTGAGGGTGCCGCCCAGGGTGAGGGTGCCGCCGGTGGCTTCGAGCGTGCCGGCGGCGGCGATCGGGATCAGGGCGACGCCGGTGGTGGCGGCGCCGATCTGGCCTGATCCGGCGAGGGTGGCGCCTCCGGCGAGGGTCAGGCTGCCGGTGGCGAGCGTGCCGCCGGCGAGGGTGAGCGCGGCGCCGCTGGCGAGGCTGAGCGCGCCGGTGATCGTGGCCCGGCCACCGTCGATCGTGGCGGTGCCGCTGAGGGCGAGTGCCGCGGCGCTCAGATCGCCCGCGAGATGGAGCAGCGCGCCGGTGCCGATGGTCAGGGTGCCGGGGCCGAGCGCCTGTGCGGCCTCCGAGCGGATGGCGAGGGTGCCGCCGGAAAGATCGAGCCCGAACGGGGTGGACAGGCTGCTCTGGCCATCGAGCAGGATCATGCCGCTGGTGAGTGTGGTGGCGTCGGCGGTGGCGAGGGCGTCGCCGGTGAGCGAGATTGTGCCGGCGAGGATGTCGAGCGAGCCGAGGCCGAGCGTGGCGCTGCCGGCGGCGCGGATCAGCCCGGTTTCGCCGGTGCCGGTGCCGCCGAGGGTGACGGCGGCGAAATTGGCGTCGCCGGTGAGGTCGAACGTGGCGGCGGATTGGGTGCCGAGCGCCAGGGTCTGGCCGAAGGCGAGGCTGCCGGTGATGTCGAGCAGGCTGCCGGGGGCGGTGCCGCCAACCGTGATGTTGGCGGGCGCGTAGAGGGTTCCGGCGATGCCGAGCGTGCCGGTGCCGTGGCTGTCGCCGACCAGGGCGACCGCGCCGAGGGTGACCAGGGCGTTGGCATCGAACAGCGCGAGGCCGCCGCCGCCGATGTCGAGCGCGATGCCGGCCGAACCGGCCAGATCGAACGCGCCGGCGAAATCATAGGCCCCGCCGATCGATACCGCGCCGGCGACGCCGGGACCGATCACGAGAAGCGGCGCGCCGTTGTGGCTGGCGAAGGCCGCGATGTCGCCGCCGGCCGGTGCGATACGGCCCGCCCATGAGGGATCGGCGTTGAAATGCGCGCCGTTCGCGCCGGTGAAATCGAGCGTGGCGGGGGCGGTGATGTCGATCGCGATCGCGGCACTCAGCCCGGCGAGGCCGGTGCCGCCGGTGACGTTGAGCACGGCGCCGCTGCCGGTTGCTTGGGCGGTGTAGCTGAGGGCGGCGAGATCGGCGTTCAGGCTCAGCGCGGTGGCGGCACTCAGGGTGAGTGAGTTGGTCGCGGCGCCGCCATCGCTGATGGCGCCGGTGCTGGCGGCGATGGTGAGGGTCAGGCCCTGGGTCGCGTTGCCTGGCACCAGAAGGCCGAGGTTCTCGATCGGGGTGGTGAAGCCGTTGGCCGCGTTGATCACGGCGCTGGTGGCCGGCGTGTCGTTCAGGGTCAGGGCGGCGGTGGCGGCGCGCAGGCCGATGAGCTGGGCGCCGGCGGCGTCGGTTTCGACCTGGGGGGTGAGGCTGCCGAGGGCGGCGTGGATCGTGAGGATTTCACTCTGGGTGGTGTTGCCGATGACCGCGCCTTCGACCTCGAAGGCGCTTGACGTGACGTTGAAGATCGACAGGCTGGTGAGGGTGGCGAGGTCGATACGGTCGCCGGGCAGGAAGCCGAGGATGGTGGCGGCGAAACTCTCGGGATTGTCGAGGATCAGCACGCCGCCCTGTTCGCCGAGGGCGCTGGCATTGCCGGTGGTGTCCTGACCTGGCGAGGCGCCGGGGGCGAAGCTGATGGTGGCGCTGCTGCCGATGGTGATGGGGGTGTTGTCGAACACGCCGTAGAGGGCGGCGACGGCGCCGAATTCGAGCGAGGCGCCGGGATCGATCACGAATTGCGCGCCGCCGCCGACGCTGCCGGCGAGAATTTCGAGCGGCGCCGGGCCGAGCGCGACGATGGTGCCGGGACCGGCGATTGTGGCGGAATTGCTGAAATTGCCGGCGATTATCGTGCCGGCCCCGGCGAGTGTCGCGTTGGTGGCGAGCGAGATCGCGGTGATGGTGGTGCTGGTTGCGGCGAGGCCGGCCTGAATTGTGCCGGCGAAATCGATCAGCCCGCCCGCAGCGATGCCGAGCGGGCCGTCGAGCGTTGCGCCGCCGGGCAGCAGGGCCTCGCCGATCACATCGAGACCGTTCAAGGTCATGGTGCCGAAATCGATCAGGCCGCTGGCGGTGCCGATGGTGACGCCGCCGGCGGCGAGCGTGGCATCGGGGCCGATGAACAATGACGCGGCATCGAGGCTGAGGCTGCCGGCGATGGAGAGCGCGGCATCGCCGAGGTCGAGCGTGGCGGCGGTGGTGAGCAGGGCGGTGCCGAGGCCGATCTGGGCTTCGAGATCGACGATGGCATTGGCGGCGATGGTCAGGGCGGCGGCGAGACCGTAGCCCGACACGGTGGCGCCGGTGCCGATCGTGACCGTGGTGCCGAGACCCGGCGTGGCATCGCCCGACCAGGCGGACGCGTTCTGCCAGGCGAGCGGGGCGCCGGCCCAGGTTTCGGCGGTGCTCGCGAGCGTGCCGGTGGCGGCGTAGGTCAGGCTGCCCGAAGTGTCGGTGATCGCGAGGGGGCCGCTGGTCTGGCTCGCGATATAGGCGAGCGTGCCGGCGCTGGCGGCATCGAGGGTGATGGCGCCGAGCGCCGCGTTCAGCAGGGCGAAGCGGCTGCTGGTGGCGGTGAGGGTGATGGCGCCGGTGGCGTCGCCCGCGATGTCGATGCCGGCGTAGGCGCCGGGGGCGAGCAGGAGCATGCCAGAGGAGGCTTCGAGTGTGATCGCGAGGTCTTCCGGCGCGGCGCCGAGTGCTTGCAGCGCGGACGCCGGGTCGTCGGCCAGGGTGAGGCCGAGCGCGCTGGCGATGCCGGCGGTGAGGGTGAGGCTGGATGGCGGGGTTATGAAGGCGGGCGGCGGATCGGGCAGGGTTATGACCGCGAGGGTGGTGGTTGCGAGGGTTGAGCCATCGCTGGCGCTGATCGCGAGGGAGGTGGTGCCGACGGTGGTGGCGGCGAGGACGAGGCTGGCGAGGGCGGCGTTGATTTCCGCGAGATCGCCGGTGAGGGTGAGCGCGCCGGTGCCGCTGATGACGGTGGCGCCGCCCGCGCTGCTGGCGGCGAGGCTGACGCCGCTGGTGAGGGTGACGCTGAGGGCGGTGGTGTTGCTATCGCTCAGCGCGAGGCCGCCGGGGGGCAGCAGGTCGAGTGCTGTGATGGTGGTGCCGTCGATCAGGTCGATCAGGGCGGGGCCGATGATCTGCAGGGTGGAACTCATGGCCGCTCCGATTCTGATGAACGTCGTGAAGCGATGGTAATATTCAACCAAGAGTTGTTCAAGCCATTGATTTTGGCCTGGCCCCTTACCGCAGGCTGTGGCTGGCGCGGGGGTGCCGGATAAAATATTACGATAATAATTGACAGGCTGGATTTTTGTAATATTTAGGCGCCGGGATGTGAGGATTGGTCATGCAGACGCTGTTGGAGACCGTGGGTACCGGGGGGCCGGCGATCGAGGATGCAGCGCGGCTTGCGGCGTTCCAGGCGCGGATCGATGCCGAGGTGAAGATCGAGCCGAACGACTGGATGCCGGCGGCGTATCGCCGGTTGTTGATTCGCCAGATTGCGCAGCATGCCCATTCCGAGATCATCGGCATGCAGCCGGAAGGCCAGTGGATCACCCGCGCGCCGAGCCTGCGGCGCAAGGCGGCGTTACTCGCCAAGGTGCAGGACGAGGGCGGGCATGGGCTTTATTTGTATGCCGCCGCCGAAACCCTGGGCGTGACGCGCGAGGCGCTGGTCGATCAGCTGTTGAGCGGGGCGGCGAAATATTCGTCGATCTTCAATTATCCGACGCTGAGCTGGGCGGATATCGGCGCGATCGGCTGGCTGGTCGATGGCGCCGCGATCATGAACCAGATTCCGCTGTGCCGCTGCTCCTACGGACCCTATGCGCGCGCGATGATCCGGGTGTGCAAGGAGGAGAGTTTCCACCAGCGGCAGGGCTACGACATCATGATCCGGCTGGCGCAGGGCAGCGCGGCGCAGCGGGCGATGGCGCAGGACGCGCTGGATCGGTGGTGGTTTCCCTGTCTGATGATGTTCGGCCCGCCGGATGGCGAGAGCGTCCATTCCGATCAGTCGATCAGGTGGAAGATCAAACGGTTTTCCAATGACGAGCTGCGGCGGAAGTTTATCGACGCGACGGTGCCGCAGGCGCGGTATCTCGGCCTTGCGATTCCCGATCCGGCGTTGCGCTTCGATGCGGCGAGCGGCCATTTCAGCCATGGCCCGATCGATTGGGCGGAGTTTCATGCCGTGGTGCGGGGCGAGGGTCCGTGCAACCGGGAGCGGATCGCGGTGCGCCGCGCCGCGCATGAGGAAGGGGGTTGGGTGCGCGAGGCGGCGCTGGCCTATGCGGCGAAACGCGCGCGGCGGGCGGCGGCATGAGCATCACACCGCTGTGGGAGGTGTTCGTGCGGAGCCGCAACGGGTTGGCGCACAAGCATGTCGGTTCGCTGCACGCCGCCGATGCGGTGCTGGCGCTGTCCGCCGCGCGCGATGTGTTCACGCGCCGCAACGAGGCGATGTCGATCTGGGTGGTGCCCTCCGCCGCGATTACCGCCTCCGACCCCGATGATGCGGCGATGCTGTTCGAACCCGCCGCCGGCAAGATCTATCGTCATCCGACGTTCTATGATGTGCCCGATGACGTCGGACACATGTGACCACCGGGATGCCGTGCTGGCGCGGGCGGATGACGCGCTGGTCCTGGGGCATCGGTTGTCGGAATGGTGCGGCCACGCGCCGATGCCGGAGGAGGATCTGGCGCTCGCCAATATCGGGCTCGATCTGATCGGCCAGGCCACGGCGCTGTATGAGCATGCGGCGACGCTCGATGCCGCGGGGCGCAGCGCCGATGATTTCGCGTTTCAGCGCGATGCCGCCGCGTTTCGCAACCTGGCGCTGGTGGAACAGCCGAACGGCGATTTCGCCGCGACCATGGTGCGGCTGTTGGTCTATGCCGGCTTCGCCCGCGCGATGTGGGCGGAACTGACCGGTTCGACCGATGCGGCGCTGGCCGCGATCGCGGCGAGATCGGTGCCGGAGGTCGCGTATCATTGGCGTCACGCGGCGGAATGGGTGATCCGGCTGGGCGATGGCACCGCCGAGAGCCATCGGCGCGCGCAGGCGGCGCTGGACGAGGTCTGGCGGTTCACCGATGAGATGTTCACCGTGCCGGCGGGCGAGATCGGGCTGATCGAGGCCGGGGTCGTGGTCGATCCGGCGCGCGTCCGCGCTGCGTGGCGGGGCGCGCTGGATGCGGTGTTCGATCAGGCCACACTCCTGCCGCCGATGGCGGTGCGGGGGGGCGCGGCGCGTGGCGGACAGCCCTCGGCGCACCGGCGGGAATTGTTGGCGACGATGCAGAGCGTGGCGCGCGCCCATCCCGGCGCCGCGTGGTGAGCGATGTCTGTGCGCGGGCGCGTCGCGCCGTCGCGGCGGTGACCGACCCGGAACTGCCGATGCTGACGATCGCCGAGATGGGTATTCTGCGCGACGTCGCGCTGATCGATGGCGTGGTCGAGGTGACCATCACGCCGACCTATTCGGGCTGCCCGGCGCTTTCGGTGATCGGCGAGGACATCGCGGCGGCGTTGCGCGCGGCCGGCATCGGCCGGTTTCGCATCCGCCACACGCTCACCCCGGCCTGGACCAGCGACTGGCTCAGCCCGGATTCCCGCGCGAAACTCGCCGCCGCCGGGATCGCGCCACCAATGGCGCGGCGGGACGAGGCGCTGTTCGAGGGCGCGTGCCCGCCCTGTCCGCGCTGCGGCGCCGTGGTCAGCGAGGCGATCGCGCGCTTCGGCACTACCGCCTGCAAATCGTTGTGGCGCTGCACGGTCTGCCGCGAGCCGTTTGATCATTTCAAATGTCATTGAGCCGGCCACGGATGTTCGGGCTGCGTGTCGCGTCGGTCCGGCAGGAGACGCCGGATGCGGTATCGATCGCGTTTGCCGTGCCGGCGGCGTTGCGCGCGGCCTATGCGTTCGCGCCCGGCCAGTACCTGACGATCGAGGCGATTTTGGATGGCGAGGCGCAGCGCCGCGCCTATTCGATCTGTTCGACGCCTGAGTCGGGCGAGATGCGGATCGCGGTGCGGCGGATCGCGGGGGGGGCCATGTCGGTCTATCTGACCACGGCGATCGCCGCGGGCGACCAGCTCTCGGTGATGACGCCGACCGGGCGGTTCGGGGCGTTGCCGCCGCCCGACGGGCCGCGCCGGATCGCCGCCTTCGCCGCCGGCTCCGGCATTACCCCGGTGATCGGCGTGATCGGCACGCTGCTCGCGCGCGAGGCGCAGACCCGCGTGTGGCTCGCCTATGGCAACCGCAGCGCCGAGACCATCCTGTTCCGCGAGGCGCTCGCCGCGCTGAAGGATCGCTACCCGGACCGGTTTGCGCTGATCCATGTGCTCTCGCGCGAGGCGCAGGATATTCCGCTCCTGAACGGGCGGATCGATCAGGCCAAGGCGACGATCCTGCTGCGCATGATGGCGGGTCCGGTCGATCATGTGTTGATCTGCGGCCCGGCGGCGATGATCGGCGATGTCGAGGCGGCGGCGCGGGCGCAGGGCGTCGCGGCCGGAGCGATCCATGCCGAGCGGTTCGTCTCCGCCCATGGCGGCGCGCCGCGCCGCGTGGCGCCGGTGGCCGATGCCGCCGGGATGGCGGTGACGATCATCGCCGATGGCAAACGCCGCGTCATCACCGCCGCCGCCGGCGAGGCGGTGCTCGATGCCGCGCTCCGGGCGGGACTCGATCTGCCCTATGCGTGCAAGGGCGGCATGTGCTCGACCTGCCGCGCCAGGCTGGTGGCCGGCACCGCCCCGATGGCGGTGAATTTCGCGCTGGAACCCTGGGAAATCGACGCCGGTTTCGTATTGACCTGCCAGGCCAGACCCGCGGGCGAGGGCGTGATCGTGGATTACGACGCCGTCTAGAGCGTTACGTTTTTTCGAGCGATTTCAGGTGATTAGGTTGCCGCTGCCGCGTCAATTTAATCGCATGTCGCTCTCGCGACGTCGTCACGTCATTCCCGCGCAGAATTGTTGAATCCGTGTGCAGGCCTCGCGCAACGCCTCGGTGGAGGTTGCGTAGCTGACGCGGAAGTAGCCGGGGTAGATGAAGGCGGAGCCGTGGACGGTGGCGACGCCGTGTTCGTCGAGCAGGGCGGTGACGAAGGCTTCGTCGTCGGTGATTTTGGTGCCGGCGGCGGTGGTTTTGCCGAGGCAGCCGTGGATCGAGGGGAAGACGTAGAAGGCGCCTTCGGGCGTGGCGCAGGTGAGGCCGGGGGCGTCGTTCAGCATGGCGACGACGAGGTCGCGGCGCTCGCGGTAGGTTTTGCGCATGATGTCGATCGCGTCTTCCGGGCCGTTGAGGGCGGCGACGGCGGCGGCCTGGGAGATCGAGGAGGTGTTGGAGGTGGATTGGCTTTGCAGCTTGTCCATCGCCTTGATGAGTTGCACGGGCGCGCCGCAGAAGCCGATGCGCCAGCCGGTCATGGCATAGGCTTTGGAGCAGCCGTTCATGGTCACGGTGCGGTCGCGCAGGCGCGGTTCGACTTCGACGATGGTGGCCGGTTTGAACCCGTCGTAGGTGAGTTTTTCGTAGATGTCGTCGGTGAAGACCCAGACATGCGGGTGGCGGAGCAGGACGTCGCAGAGCGGGCGGAGGTCTTCAGCGGAATAGGCCGCACCGGTCGGGTTGGAGGGGGAGTTGAGGATGAGCCATTTGGTGCGGGGCGTGATGGCGGCTTCGAGGTCTTCGGCGCGGAGCTTGAAGCCGTGGTTCTGGCCGCAGGGGACGAAGACGGGCTTGCCTTCGGCGAGTTGCACGATGTCGGGGTAGGAGACCCAGCAGGGGGTGGGGATGATGGCTTCGTCGCCCGCCTCGATCGTGGCGAGCATGGCGTTGAAAATCACCTGCTTGCCGCCGGTGGAGACGATGATCTCCTCGGGTTTGTAGTCGATGCCGGAGTCGCGCTTGAATTTGCCGGCGACGGCGCGGCGCAGCTCCATGGTGCCGGCGACGTCGGTGTATTTGGTGTCGCCGCGCGCGATTGCTTCGATCGCGGCCTGTTTGATATGGGCGGGCGTGTCGAAATCCGGCTCGCCGGCCGAGAGGCTGATGATGTCGCGCCCGGCGGCCTTGAGCTGCCGCGCCTTGGTCGAGATGGCGATGGTCTGGCTCGGGCTGATGCGGTTGAGGCGTGCGGCGATCAATTCCATGGCGGGGCTCCCTGACGTCAGGGGCGATTTAGCCGCAAAATCGCGGGTTGAATATGGCGCCGATGCGACATCTGCCGTGCGGGTCTTGCCGAGACGGGCGCAACCCCATATCAAAGCGGGCGGATTGGGGTGTAGCCAAGTGGTAAGGCAGCGGATTTTGATTCCGCCATTCGGAGGTTCGAATCCTCCCTCCCCAGCCATGTCCCCCGCATTGATCGCGCGCCGTTGATCGCACCCCGCTGATCGCGCGCCGTTGACCGCACGCCGCTGATGATAATCCCGGTGATGTCGGCGCGCTTGCCCAAAGCCGCGGTACCGCTTACCGGCTCGGACGACAAGGAGCCGCGATGAGAATTCTGTTTTTAGGCGATGTGATGGGAAGGACAGGTCGGGATGCCGTTGTCGCGGCATTGCCCGTGTTGCGGCGCGACCTGAAGATCGATGTCGCGGTGGTGAACGGCGAGAACGCCTCGCACGGGTTCGGGCTGGCGCCGGATATGGCGGAGGCGCTGTTCGCCGCCGGGGCGGATGCGATCACGCTGGGCAATCATTCATGGGATCGCAAGGAGATCATTCCGTATATCGCGCAGCAGAAACGGCTGATCCGGCCGCTGAACTATCCGCCGGGCACGCCGGGCGAGGGGGTGGTGGACATGACCCTGGCCGATGGGCGGCGGGTGCTGGTTGTGCAGGTGATGGGGCGGTTGTTCATGGATGCGATGGATTGCCCGTTCCGCGCGGCCGAGGCGGTGCTGGCGCGGGCGCGGCTGGGGGTGACGCATGCGGCGATCCTGGTCGATTTCCACGGCGAGGCGACCAGTGAGAAAATGGCGTTCGCCCACGCGTTCGATGGGGCGGTGAGCGCCGTGCTCGGCACGCATACGCATTGCCCGACGGCGGATTGTCAGGTGCTGCCGGGCGGTGCCGCGTTCATGGCCGATGTGGGCATGTGCGGCGATTACGACAGCGTGATCGGCATGGGCAAGGCGCCCGCGATCGCGCGGTTCACCCGCAAGATGCCGGGGGAGCGGCTGCAGCCGGCGGAGGGCGAGGCGACGATCTGCGGCGCGTTGATCGAAACCGGCGTGGATGGGCGGGCGTTGCGGATCGAGCCGATCCGGCTGGGGGGGCGGCTGGCGCGGGCGATGCCGTCAGCGTGAGCGGCGCGGCATCATCCGCAGCAGGACCCGCTCGCCGCGCAGCTGATGCCGGATGGCGCCGGCGACATGCAGGACAAGCAATACGATCAGCGTGATGCCGCCCCAGAAATGCAGGAAGGCGAACCAGTGATTGAGCGGCTGATTCTTGGCGACCAGCGCCGGCAGGGTGAACAAATCGAAATACGGCACCTTGAACCCGTGGGCCTGCACGAAGATCACGCCGAATACCGGCATCGCGAGCAGCAGGATATAGAACAAAATCTGGGTCGCGCCCGCGACGAGCCGGATCGGCGCCGTGACCGACGCGGGGAGCGGTGGCACCGGCGAGACCAGACGCACGCCGAGGCGAAGGAGCATCAGGAAAAACACGGTCAGGCCGATGCTCATATGGAGCATCAGGACGGTCGGGCGGGATGATTTCGCGATCAGATCGTATCTCAGGATCAGCCCGACGGTCAGCAGCCCGATCACGAGGAGGGCGATCAGCCAGTGAAGGATCTGCGCGCTGGTGCGATAGCGTGGTTCCATGATGATGAACTCCGATGATGCGCCAAGTGAATACCGCGACGCCGGAGCGCCGTCGATGACCGGGGCGGCGCGCCGGGATGGGATGCTGGCCGCGCATGCGGATTGGAGCGTCGATGCGCGCAAACGCTGGATCACCATCGCCCGCCGCTGGCGCGGTGTCTGGACGGTCGCGGCCCCGGCGCCGGTTGGCGCGCCGGCGGATTTGCTGGCGCGGCTCGCGGCCCTGGCCGCGGGGGCGGCGGTGGCGCTGGGGGTCGATTTTCCGCTCGGTCTGCCGCGCGCCTATGCTGAAGTGGCGGGTATTCATGATTTTCCGGCGTGGCTGCGGCGGCTCGATCCGGCTTCAGCACTGTTCGATGTGTGCGCGACGCTCGATGAAATCAGGCTGGAGCGGCCGTTTTACCCGCGCGCGAGTGTCGCCGGACCGGGTCAGATGGCGGCTCTCGCGGCGCGGCTGGGTCTCGCCGGACCGGCAGCGCTGCGCCGCGCCGTCGATTGCCCGACCGCCCGCCGCGCCGGTGCCGCCCCGCTGTTCTGGACCATGGGGGCCAATCAATGCGGCAAGGCGGGTCTCGCGGCCTGGCGCGATCTGTTGCTGCCCGCGTTCGGCCGGGGCGTTGCGCTCGATCTGTGGCCCTATGCGGGCCGGTTCGGTGATCTGCTGGCCGATGGCCGGATCGTGCTGGCGGAGACCTATCCGGCCGAATCGATGGTTCAGCTCGGCATCGCCCGATGCGGCAGCAAGCGGCGCCAGGGCGATCGCCTTGGCCTGGCCCCGGCCATTACCGCCGCGATGGCGCGGCTCCACGCCCGCCCCCACCCCGATCTTGCGGCTGCGATCGCGGCGGGGTTCGGGGCGGATTCCTGCGGCGAGGACCGGCTCGATTGTCTGCTCGGGGCGTTGAACGTGATCGCGGTCATCGAGGGTGCGCCAGACGGCACGCCAGAGGGCACGCCGGATGATCCGGTCATTCGCGCGGTGGAGGGCTGGGTTCTGGGGCAGGTTGATCCGCCGGTGGGTTCAGCGACCGCATCAACGCCGCCGAAGGTGCATCGCCCGCGGCCGTCAGTCCCGCGATCACGCCCTGCCGGTCGGCGAGCGGGCGGTTCTGGCTGAGCTTGCGCTTGCCGATCAGGCGGGTGATCGTCATCACCACGCCGACGATGCCCTTGAGTTGCGATGCGATGTAATCGTCCGGCGCGTCGCTGACCTGCCAGGGTTTCGGCTGGCTTGCCTCGTGATGATCGGTCAGCGCCTCGACGATGGCGCGCAGGCGGGTTGCGTCCTCGATGATTTCGATGGTGCCGTAGGCGTGCACCGCCTCGTAATTCCAGGTCGGCACGACTTTGCCGGTCTCACGCTTGGTTTCATACCAATTGGGCGAGACGTAGAAATCATGCGCCTGGAAAATCGCCATCGCGTTGGCACCCTCGCGCCCGGTACTCTCGCGCCCAGTGTTCTCGCGCCCAGTACTCTCGCGCCCGGTGTTCTCGCGCCCGGCATCGTCGCGCAGTGAGCGCCATTGCGGATTGCCGCGCGCGAGATGTCCGATCAGCCTGCCGTGCGGCGCGGGATCGGGCTGATGGGTGAGCGGCAGATGCGTCGCCTCGATGCCGCCCGCGCCGCCGCTGACCAGGATCGGCAGGCGGGCCGCGCGCATGATCGCCGCGAGAATTGCGGGATCGTCCTCGACATGAGCCGGCGGCGTGTACATGAAGGGTGTTTATGGATGAGTTGCGCCGCACGCAAGCAATGTTTCGCGGACGACCGCCATGGGAACCTCGCGGCTGGTGAACGCCGCGCCGATGCCGCGCGCCAGCACGAAGGACAAGACGCCGTCGCGCATTTTTTTGTCGCGTTGCATATGGGCGAGCAGCGCGTCGGCGGACCAGCCACCGATCCGGTGCGGCAATCCGACGCTCGCGAGATGGGTCGCGATCCGTGCGGCGATCGCCGGGTCGCAATGCCCCAGCCGCGCCGACAGATCGAACGCGCAGACCAGCCCGATCGCGACCGCCTCACCATGGAGCAAAGCGGTGCCGTAGCCGGTCTCGGCCTCGAAGCTATGGGCGAAACTATGGCCGAGATTGAGCAGCGCCCGGCCATCGGTCCGCGCTGTTTCGAGCGGATCGGCGACCACGACGCCCGCCTTGAAGCGGATCGCCTTGGCGATGGCGGTTTCCTGCACATCCTGATCGCCCTCGAGCAGTGCCGCGCCGTTGGCCTCGCACCATTGATACAGCGCGGTATCCGCGATCAGCCCGGCCTTGAGGATTTCAGCGTATCCCGCCGCCGCCTCGCGCCGGGGCAGGGTTGTCAGCGTGTCGCTGTCGATGATCACCAGGCGCGGCTGATGGAACGCGCCGATCAGGTTTTTGCCGTGGCGGGAGTTGATGCCGGTTTTGCCGCCCACGCTGGAATCGACCTGGGCCAGCAGCGATGTCGGAATTTGGGCGAAGGGCAGGCCGCGCAGCGTCGCCGCCGCGGCGAATCCGGCCAGATCGCCGATCACGCCGCCGCCGAGCGCCACGATCGCGGTCTGGCGTTCGGGTTTCAGGGCCAGAATATCCTCGATCAGGGCGCTGAACCGGGTCAGGCTTTTCGACCCCTCGCCCGGCGGCACCACCAGCGTGTCGTGGGTGAAACCGGCATCGTCGAGTGCTGCGTTCAGGGTCGGGAGATGGGCGAGGGCGACATGCGAATCGGTCACCACGATCGCGCGGCGCTGCGGCAGCGCCGCTGCCAGCCGCGCGCCGGCGCCGGAAAGCATGCCACGGCCGATCACCACGTCATAGGCCGCGCCGGGCAGATCGACCCGCACCTCGATCGGGCGCGTGTAGCGGGCAAGGGCGGCGAGGGTGGCGTTGGTGGTCATGTCGGGCGGGTCCTCGGTGGAGTCGATGATGATGTCGGCCTTTGCATAGATCGGCGTGCGCCGGGCGGAAAGCTGCGCCAGCACCGCGGCCGGATCACCGGTGTTCAGCAAGGGCCGATGGGTACGCCCGGCCACCCGGCGCAGCAACACCGGAATTGGCGCGCGCAGCCATACCGCGATGGCGCGCGCCGCGATCAGCGCGCGGGTCGCCTCGTCCATATAGGCGCCGCCGCCGGTGGCCAGCACGATCGGGCCCTCGGACAGCAAGCGCGCGATGACCCGCCGTTCGCCGTCGCGGAAATGCGCCTCGCCGTGGCGCGCGAAGATGTCGGCGACACTCAAGCCTGCCGCCGCCTCGACCTCGGCGTCGGAATCATGGAACGGCAGCGCCAGACTTGCCGCCAGCCGCTTGCCGACGGCTGATTTGCCCGCGCCCATCAGCCCGACCAGCACGACGCTTCGCCCGAGCGGCGGTTGTTTGCGGGCCGCGGCATCGGCCGGAGTGTCGTCGGACTTGTCGAGCATGGTCTGCGCGGCTTACCACACTCCAAGCATGACGATAGAGCGACATATCGAGGCGTTTCTGGAATCGATGGCGGCTGAGCGTGGGGCGGCGCGCAACACCATCATGGCGTATCAGGCCGATCTCGCTGACTTCGCCGCGTTCTGCGCCGCGCGGGGGGGCGGGCCGGCGCGGGCTGACGCGGCGATGGTGAACGCCTATCTGGCCGGTCTCGCGGCGCAGGGTCTGGCCGCGCGGACCCAGGCGCGGCGATTGTCCGCCATCAGGCAATTCCAGCGCTTCCTGCTGCGGGACGGCCAGCGCGGTGATGACCCCACCGCCTTGTCATCCGCCCCCAGACTGCCCGCGACCCTGCCGCGGTTTCTGAGTGAGGCGGAGGTCGATGCGCTTCTGGCCGCCACCACGGTGCTGCCGCCCGCCCAGGCCGGCGTTGCCAGAGCCGGACTTGAAATGCTCTACGCCTCGGGCATGCGGATCTCCGAGCTGCTCGCCCTGCCGGCGTCGGCGCTCTCGGCCGATGCGGTGCTGCTGCTGATCAAGGGCAAGGGGGGGCGTGAGCGCATCGTGCCGCTGTCGCCCGCCGCGCGCGCCGCCGCCGCCGCGTTGCGCGCCGGGCATCGCAAAGGGACCCGCTTTCTGTTTCCCGGCCGCACAACCGGTACCGCGATGACGCGGCAAGGGTTCGCGCTGCTGCTCAAACGCGTGGCGCTGCATGCCGGGATCGACCCGGCGCGGCTCTCGCCGCACGTGCTGCGGCATTCCTTCGCCTCCCATCTGCTGGCGCGGGGGGCGGATTTGCGCAGCCTGCAGAAACTGCTGGGCCATGCGGATATTTCGACCACGCAGATCTACACCCATGTTCTGGCCGAGCGGTTGCAGCGTCTGGTCGAGGCGCACCACCCGCTGGCCCGACCGGCCGGTTCATCTGACCGGTCCTGAACCGGCCCGATCGCCTAGCCCCGATGGGGCGTGCCTGATGAAGCGTCCCCGATGGGGCGTGCCCGATCTTGCGTCATCGCGCCATCAACCGCCGTGCGATCGCCGCGACGCTGGCGGCCGCGGCTGATTTCGGAAATTGCGACAGCAATAGCCGTTGCCCCCGGATGGCCTCGGCGACGCGTTCGTCCCGTCCGATCGTGCCCAGCAGCGGCGGGTCGAGCCGCAAGAACCCCCGCGCGGCCCGCGCCAGCGCGGCGTGCGCCCGTTTGCCCGCCTGTTCGGAGCGGGTCTGATTGACCACGATACGCACGTCGGTGAGCAGATCTCGTTCGGTACGGTCGCGCTTGAGCAGCTTCAGGACGGCGTAGGCATCGGTCAGGCTGGCGGGGTCTTCGGTGGTGACCAGAATGACCGTATCCATCAGCGCCGCGAGATGACGCGTGGTTGGATTGATGCCGGTGCCGAGGTCGAACAGGATGACGTCGTAGCTGGCGGTGATTTCGCTCAACCGGGCGAGCAGGCCGTCGACCTGGGTCGCGGTGACGCCGGCGAGCGCGCCGGAGCCGGATTGCCCGGCGATCAGATCAAAGCCCCCCTGTTCGATCGGCACGATACTGTCCTGCAACGGGGTCTCGTCGCGCAGCACGGCGCCGAGGTCGAACCCCGGCAGATGACCCAGCTGGATGTCGGCGTTCGCCAGCCCGAAATCCGCGTCGAACACCAGTAATTTATGCCGCCGTTCGCTCAAGGCCTGGGCCAGGGTGAGGGTGAGCCAGGTTTTGCCGACGCCGCCCTTGCCGGAGGCGAGAGCGATCAGCCGGGGCCGGCGCCCATGATCGGCCAGCGCGCCGTGGGGAGCCGCATGGGTAATGGTGTCAGGCTGCATGGGCAACGCGATCCTTCTCGGTTTGACCGAGCAGGCGGCTCGCCATGAAACGGGGGGTGAGAGGATGCAGACCGTCGGAAACACGTCCGGAGGTGCCGGCGTCGGTGAGGGTCAGCGGTGCGGCGTCGGCCGCGGCGATCATGCCGCCCAGCCGGCGTGACAGGTCCAGCCGGGTCGGGATCAGGGTCGTCGCGCCGGCGGCATAGAAGCGTTCGGCGATTTCCCCGCTTTCCACCGCGTCCAAACCGGCCGGCATCACCAGCGCCGCAGTGCCTGACACAGAATCGATCATGGCGCGCAGATCGTCCATGTCGCGGTCGCTGAAGGCGTCCATGCCGGGCAGGTCGATCAGGACGGTCCGCGGCGCGGCCGGGGTCTTCGACGATGGCTTCGCCGATGGCTTGGCTCTTTTAGCGGTGGTCTGGCTGGTATCGATGAATTCGGCCCGTAGAATGCGGCTGAGGGTGGCGAGTTGCGCCGAGGCGCCGGCGCGATGCTGATCGGCGTTGACGATCGTCGGTTTGATGCCTTCGAGCACCAGGCGTGTGGCAAGCTTGATCGTTGTCATGGTTTTGCCGGCGCCGGGCGGTCCCGCCAGCAGGAGCGGACGATCGAAATTGATGGTACCGAATCGAAACGAGGCCGAGAGCGCCGCAACCGGGGCTTTCGCCATCCACAGATCGGCGAGACGGGGCGGGATATTGTGATAGACCAGCGCTTCCAGCCATGCCTCGTCGCTGCCGTGCGGGCGGGCCGGATCGACCGGTTCGGGGGGCTGTTCCGGATCGATCGCGACGCTGATTTCCACCTGGTTGCCACATTTGCGGCTATCAATGATCAGCGCATCCGGCCCCATCAAGGCGTAGGCCTCGTCCATCGCCAGCCGCATCGAGGCGGCTCGGATCAATTTCACTCTCATCTACAGGGCTCCAAGGGTTCGAATCCGCGCGCGCGGAAAGACTTCAGTCTGGGCAAGGACGGCGGTTGACGGCTGCATGCGTTCGATGATCGCGCGGATATGCGCGCGCAGTGGTGCGCTGGTGAGCAGCACCGGGGTTTCACCCTCGGCCGCGATCGATTCGAAAACCTGCGTGACACGGCGCATGAAATCAGAGAGACGACTTGGCGGCAGCGCAAGCTGACGCGCCTCCGGTGGCCCGACCAGGGCTTCGGTCAGTTCGGTTTCCCACTCCGGGCCGATCACGACCAGCGGCAGATAGCCGCGCGGGCTCAGATGCGAATCGGTCAGTTGCCGCGCCATCCGCATCCGGACATGCGCGGCGATGCCGGGCACACCGCGGATCTGGCTGGTGCAGGCCTCGTGGATTCCCTCCAGAATCGTCGGCAGATCGCGGATCGAGACCCGCTCGGCCAACAGTGACTGCAACACCCGCTGCACGCCGCCCACGGTGAGTTGGCTGGGGATCAACTCGGTCACCAGGCGCTGCTGCTCACGCGGCAGATCGTCGAGCAGTTTCTGGGTCTCGGCAAACGACAGGAGCTCCGCCATGTTTTCCTTGACCACCTCGGTCAAATGCGTGGTCAGGACGCTCGCCGGATCGACCACGGTGCATCCTTTCGCCCGCGCCTGCTCACGGTCCGCCGGGTCGATCCAGATTGCCGGCAGGTTGAAGGCCGGTTCGGTGGTGCGGTCTCCGGGCAGGTCGGGCAGGGTGCCGCTCGCGGTCATCGCGAGCAGGCGGGTTGCCTGCAACTTGCCTGATCCCGCCTCGATCTCCTTGATCTTGATCGAATAGGTATCCGCCGCGAGCTGCATATTGTCCTGGATACGGACCGGCGGCAGGATGAAGCCCATTTCGGTCGCAATCGCATGGCGCAGCGACTTGATCTGCTCCGTCAGTTTCGGTGTGTCGCCGCCGGCCAGGATCAGCAGGCCGTAGCCGAGTTCGAGCCGGATCTGGTCGATTTTGAGCGCGTCGGTGATCGGCGGTTCGCTGGAGGGCACCGGCACGGGATCGGTCGTGTTCTCGACCACGGGCGGGTGCTGCCAGCGGTACCAGGCCGCCCACCCCGCGAGGCCGGACAGCAGGGCGAAGGGGATGAACGGCAGGCCGGGAACCAGCGCCAGCGCCATGGCTGCGGCCGCGACGATGCCGAGCGGTTTGGGCGAGCGGCTGAGCTGGGCGACCAGCGCCGTATCGGCGCTGCCTTCCCCCGACCCTTTGGTGACCACGATACCGGCGGCGACCGAGACCAGCAGCGACGGAATTTGCGACACCAGGCCTTCACCGATCGAGAGCGTGGTGAAAGCGGCGGCGGCATCGTGAATGCTCATGCCCTTCTGCGCGACACCGATCACGAAGCCGCCGACAATATTGATCGAGGTGATGATCAGCGCGGCGATCGCATCTCCGCGGACGAATTTCGCCGCACCATCCATCGCGCCGTAGAAGCCGCTCTCCTGTTCGAGTTCAGCACGGCGGCGACGGGCCGTCGCCTCATTGATGGAGCCGGAGTTCATTTCGGCGTCGATCGCCATTTGCTTGCCGGGAATGGCATCGAGCGTGAACCGCGCCGCGACCTCGGCAATGCGGGTCGACCCCTTGGTGATGACGATGAAATTGACCACCAGCAGGATCGCAAACACGATCAGGCCGATCAGGAGATCCCCGCCCATCAGGAACCCGCCGAACGCGGCGATCACGTGGCCGGCCGCGTCGGTCCCTTCGCTGCCGTGCGAGAGAATCTGGCGTGTGGCGGCAACATCGAGCGAGAGGCGCAGCAACGTCGTCAGCAAGAGAACCGTTGGAAAACTGGTGAATTCAACCGGCTTGCGGATGAACAGCGACACCATCAGCACCAGGATGCCCGCGGTGAACGACAAGGACAATCCGGCATCGAGAAGAAACGGCGGCAGCGGAATGATGAGGACGGTGATGATACACACCACCGCAAACGCCAGCCCGATGTCGGTGCCGGGCTGGAACCGTTTCAGTTTCGTGATCAAATCGCTTTGAGCCTGGGTGAGGTTCATGCGGCGATTCCGTTATGGGGTGCCGGAATGGCGGCGCCGTTGGCCGCGTAGTCGCGCAGCTTGTTGCGCAAGGCGCGGATCGAGATGCCGAGAATGGTGGCCGCATGGGTCCGGTTACCCAGGCAATGCTGCAAGGTCTGCAGGATCAGCGCCTGTTCGACATCCTCGACCCGCTGGCCGACCAGCGAGGTCACGGCCGGATCGCTGCCGGGGGCGCCTGTGGCGACCGGTGGCGTGCCGGTTGCGGCCTGACGGGCGACGGTGCCGATATCATCGGCATCGATCAGGGCGCCTCTGGTGAGCAATACCGCGCGGTGCATGGTGTTTTCCAACTCGCGGACATTGCCGCGCCAGGGGTGCGCGACGAGGCGTTCGATGGCGCTCTGGGTGATGCGCTTGGGTTCGACATCGTTGAGGGTGGCATAATGATCGACGAAATGCTGGGCGAGCCGGGCGATGTCGGCGGGTCGTTCGCGCAGGGGCGGAATATGGAGCGCGACCACATTGAGGCGGAAAAACAGATCCTCGCGAAACTGCCCGGCATCGATCGCGGCGAGGAGATCGCGGTTGGTCGCGGCAAGGATCCGCACATCGACCGGGACGGGCCGTTCACCGCCGACGCGGTCGATCGCCCGTTCCTGCAAGGCGCGCAGCAGTTTTGCCTGCAACCGAACGTCCATCTCGGCGAGTTCGTCGAGCAGCAGGGTGCCATGATGCGCGGCTTCGAACTTGCCGATCCGCCGCGCGATGGCGCCGGAGAAAGAACCTTTTTCATGGCCGAATAATTCGGATTCAAGCAGTGCTTCCGGAATCGCCGCACAGTTGAGCGCAACGAAGGGCGCGCGTGCGCGGCGCGATCGCGCGTGGATGAAGCGGGCGAGCACCTCCTTGCCGGTGCCGCTCTCGCCGGTGATCAGGATCGATGCCGTCGATTGGGCGACTTGTTCCGCTTTCGCGAGCAGATCGCGCATCACGGCATCATGCGCGATGAAAGTGGAGGGTCGATCGAGCGAAACCGCCGCGAGAATCGCGGCAATCAGCTCGGCATCGGGCGGCAGGGGGAGATATTCACGCGCACCGGCCCGGATCGCCGACACCGCCGCCGCCTCGTCATCCTGTGCGCCCGCCGCGACCACGGCGATGGTGAAGCGCTCCGCGGCAAGCATCTGCATCAGATGGGGCAGATCGCGCGTGACATCGCAGATGATCAGGTCGGTGCGCGCCTCCTGACGCAACACCCGCATCGCAACATCGATCGTTTCAGCCTGATCGAGCGTGGCCCCGCGAGACGCGGCGATCCGTGCCGCCACGCCAAGCTCGCCCGACAGTGATCCGATGATGAGGATGCGCATCGTGCCGCCTCAGCCGCCACGGTCGGATTTGACGATCTCGGTCATCGTGATGCCGAGTTTGGTGTCGTCGATCATCACCACCTCGCCGCGGGCGATCAGGCGGTTATTGACAAAGATGTCGATCGGATCACCGACTTTGCGGTCAAGCTCGACCACCGCGCCACGACCGAGCTTGAGCAGCTGGCTGACCTGCATGGTCGATCGGCCGAGCACGGCGCTGACCAGCACGGGAATGTCGTAAACCGCCTCCAGATCGCGCGGGGCGCGCGCGGCGGCGCCATCATCGCCGCCCGCGCGCGGCGTTGCCGCGTTGATCGGCAATTCCGCGAGGGTGCGCGGGGTTGGTAGTGCGCCCTCGGGGGCGGTGGTGATATCAGATGACAAGGTCGTCTTCCTTTCCTGTGCCGATTTCGATCTCGCCTTGCGCCGCGAGATCCTTGGCGGTCGCAACGATGGCCAACTGGGCCGCATCGACATCGCGCAGCCGGACCGGCCCTAACGCCTCGATATCGTCGCGCAGCATTTTGCCGGCGCGTTCCGACAGGTTTTGCATGAACAGGTCGCGGATTTTATCCGAGGCGCCCTTCAGCGCGATCGGCAGTTTTTCCTTCTCCACGCTCCGCAACAGCGTCTGGATGTCCTGCGGCGCCAGACGGATGAGGTCATCGAAGGTGAACATCAGCGATTTGATCCGCTGTGCCGCCTCGAGGTTCTTGGCCTCGAGCGCCGCGATCATCCGGGTTTCGACCGTTCGCTCGAAGGCGTTGAAGATCTCGGCCATTTTTTCATGGGGATCGCGTTGGGCGCTGGAGGCCAGATTCGCCATGAAATCGGCTTTCAGCGTCCGCTCCACATCATCGATCGCTTCGCGCTGCACTCCGCCGAGCGCCAGCATGCGCTGGACCACATCGATCGCCAGCGCATCGGGCATCAAGGCGATCACCCGCGCCGCGTGGTCGGCCGGGACCCGCGACAGAACGACGGAGGCGGTTTGAGGATGTTCGTGGATCAGGTAATCGGCGAGTACCGACTCATTGACCTTGCCCAGCTTGTCCCAGATGTTGCGCCCGGCCGGCCCGTACAGATCCTCGAGGATTTGATTGACCATCTCGGATGGCAGCATCGCGCGCAGCATCCGCTCGGTCGCTTCGGCCGACCCGGAAACCGCGCTGGTCCGCCCCAGGCTCGCGGCGAATTCCTCGCAGAGTTGCTCGACGACCTCAGGCCCGACCTTGCCCAGCCCGACCATGGCGCGCGAGACATCGCGGATCTCGTCGTCCTTGAGCATCGCCATCAGCTTGCCGCCATGCTCATCGCCGAGCGCCAGCATCAAAATGGCGGTCCGCGCCGCGCCGCTGAGTTGATTGGCGGCGCCGCTCATGGGGTTCCCTCACGGCTGAGCCAGCCGCGAATGACCGCGACGCTTTCCTCGGGGCTGCGATCGATCAGGTCGACGATGGCGCGGATCGGGTTGTCGACCGCCTCGCCGGCCGGTCCGGCAATCGCGCCATGGTTCTCGCTGCCGACCAGTGTCGTGGCCGGGGCGGCGGGGGGCGCGGTCAGGCGGCGCACCATCGGGCGGAACACCACCAGCAGAGCCGCCAGGGCGATCAGGCCGCTGATCAGGATGCGAAGCAGCGGCAGCAGCAATCCGCTGTTCATGAACCGCGTGATCAGCGATGGCTTCGGCATCGCGCTCATTGAGTCGGGATTGACGAAGGGCATCGACTGGACAACGACGACGTCACCCCGCGCCTTGTCGTAGCCGATCGCGGTCTGGACCAGGGTTTTGATCCGGGCGATGGTTGCCGCCGAGCGCGGACGTTCGATGATCTGGCCTTTCGGACCCTTCGCGGCGACGTCGGCGAGCATGACAGCAACACTGATTCGGGTGATTTCAGGGGTTGCATGGACCGTATGCTTCACGGTCTGGCTGATTTCGTAGTTGGTGGTCTGGTCTGACCGCGTCCGGTCGTCGGTCTGTTTCGGGGCGTTGGTGTTGGCCGAGGCGCCCGGCAGGTTGTTGGCGACCGACACGGTCTTGTCGCTGTTTTCGGTGCGGTCGGATTTGGTGCGGCTCTGTTGCTCGCTGCGCACCACCTGGCCGTTCGGATCGTAGCTGGTGGCGGTTTGCGCGGTGCGGTCGAAATTCATCGAGACCGCCGTCACCACCTTGACCTGGTTCGGCCCTAACGCGGCGACCAGCATCGAACGGACGGCATCGGTCAGTTGCTGTTCGGTGGCTTGTTTCAGGCGCGCATCCCGGGCGTCGAGCATGGCGTTGTCGCTCTGCCCGGCCTGCGCCAGCAGGTCGCCGCGGTCGTCCGCGATCGAGATATTCGAGGTCTTCAGCCCCGGCACCGCGGAGGCCACGAGATTCAGGATCGCATCGATGCTTTCGCGATCGAGCGGCGCGGCGCCGGCCAGGGACAGCATGACGCTGGCCTGGGCCGGTGCCGTGTGCAGGCTGAAATCGTCGTTTTGCGGCAGGACCACCTGCACCCGTGACGAGCGGATGCCCTGGATCAGATCGATCGTGCGCTCCAATTCGCCATCGATCGCGCGGGTCTCGTCGATCCGGTCCAGAAAATCCGAGCCGGTGAGGGGATTCTGATGGTCGAAGATCGCAAAACCGCTCGAACTGCCGGCCGGCAGGTCGTGCTGGGCCAGCAGCAGCCGCGCCTGATCGAGTTGGGCGGGTTCGACCATGATACTGTGGCCATTATCGCCGATAGCGTATTTGATGCGGGCGGTGGTCAGGGCGGTGGCGATATTGCTGGCGTCTTTCAGCCCGAGCCCGCCATAGAGCATCGCATTGGGGCTGGGGCCGCCCGTCATGGCGAGCATGGCCATCAACGCCATCACGCCGACCGCAACCGCCGCCATGGCACCCAGCTTGACCGGTCCGAGTGCGCGCAGATTTTCCAGCAGCTTGTTCATCGGGCGTTAACCCCGAATTCCAGGGTTTTATGGGGCGGGACACGAGGCGGCATGGGTTCATCCTGCTGTTGCGACGATTTTGTCGCAGCGCAAGAATGCCTGACGAAGGTAAGCGTTCGGTTAACGCCCGGCAGAATTTGCCGAGTTACGACGCGATTTAAAAAACTTCGCCAGCAGCGCCGCGCTGTCGCGCTCCGCCACGCCCCCCACCACCTCCGGCCGGTGATGGCAGGTCGCGTGATCGAAAACCCTTGGCCCGTGCTCGACTCCGCCCGATTTTGGATCGTAGGCGCCGAAAATGAGACGCTCGATTCTGAACAGCGACATCGCCGCCGCGCAGAGCGGGCACGGCTCCAGTGTCACGGTCAGGGTGCAACCCGGCAGAAACTTCCCACCGAGTCGCTGCGCCGCCGCACGCAGCGCGAGCATCTCGGCATGGGCGGTCGGGTCGCTCCGCGCCTGCATGTCGTTGCCGCAGGCGGCGAGAACCGTTCCGGACGCATCGGTCACCACCGCGCCCACCGGCACCTCGCCGCGGTCACCCGCCTTGGCGGCTTCGCTCAGGGCCTGTTCCATCGGCGTCATCCCGCTCTCTTGCCTTGGTGTCCCCAACAGGTCTAGCTCCGGTCATGACCCAGCGCCCCCGCCCCGCCAAGCCGATCATCGGCCTGACCCTCGATGCCGAGCCACCGGGCGGCTATTCCCAATTCCCCTGGTATGCGATCCGCCAGAATTATATGGACGCGGTCGCCGATGCCGGCGGCATGCCGGTCGCGCTGCCACACCGATCCGAGCTGGCCGGGTCCTACCTTGAGGCGATCGATGCCCTGATCGTCACCGGCGGGGCGTTCGATGTCGATCCGGCGTTGTATGGCGCGGCGACGCGGCATGACACGGTCGCGCTCAAACCCGGGCGCACGGCGGCCGAGCTTGCGCTGCTGCGCGGCGCGCTGGCGCTCGATCTGCCGGTGCTCGGCATCTGTGGCGGCGCGCAGCTGCTGGCGGTGGCGCTCGGCGGCACGCTGATCCAGCATATTCCGGATGCCATCACCGATGCCCTTGCCCATGAACAGCCCCTCCCGCGCGATCAGCCGGGTCATGCGATCACGATCATGCCGGGCACGCGGCTGGCGGCGATCGTGGGCGTGGCGTCGATGCGGGTGAATTCCGCGCATCATCAGGCGGTGCGCGACCCCGGTGGGCGGCTGGTGGTCGACGCGATCGCGCCGGATGGGGTGATCGAGGGCGTCGAATCCCCCGCGCACCGGTTCTGCCTTGGCGTGCAATGGCATCCGGAGTTCCTGATCGATCCGGGCGACGCACGGATCATCGCGGCGCTGGTCGGTGCCGCGTCATGACCGAAAAGGGCGGCTATGAGGCGGCGAAAGGCGAGCAGGGCGAGCGCATCGCGAAATATCTCGCCCGCGCCGGCATCGCCAGCCGGCGCGATGCGGAGCGGATGATCGAGGCGGGCCGGGTGGTGCATAACGGCGCCACGGTCGCGCACCCCGCCACTTTCGTCAGGCCCGGCGACGTCATCCTGGTCGATGGCACGCCGGTGAGCGAACCCGCCCGCACGCGGCTATGGCGCTATCACAAGCCGGACGGCCTGCTCACCACCCATCGTGATCCCGAAGGCCGGCCGACCGTGTTCGAAAAACTGCCGCCCGATCTGCCGCGCGTCGTCAGCGTCGGCCGGCTCGACCTCAACAGCGAGGGGCTGCTTCTCCTGACCAACGACGGCGCGATGGCCCGCCGCCTCGAACTGCCCACCACCGGATGGCACCGCCGCTACCGGGTGCGCGTCTATGGCATGGTCGATTCCGACAAGCTCGCCGCCCTGAAGGACGGCATCACGGTCGAGGGCGTGCGTTACGGACCGATCACCGCCGAGGTCGATACCGCCAAGGGCGCCAATGCCTGGCTCTCGGTCAGCATCACCGAGGGCAAGAACCGCGAGATCCGCAAGGTCATGGCCGCGCTCGGCCTCGAGACGACGCGGTTGATCCGAGTCGCCTACGGCCCGTTCCAGCTCGGCAGCCTCGCGCGCGGGACGGTTGCCGAAATCACCGGCAAGGTGCTGCGCGAGCAATTGCCCAAGGATAAATAATGGCGGCGCCGCGCATCATCGCGGGCGCCTGGCGGGGCCGGCTGCTGGCCGCGCCGCCGGGCCTGACCACCCGCCCGACCGCCGGGCGCGTCCGCCAGGCCCTGTTCGATACGCTGCTCCACGCCGCCTGGGCGCGGGATGCCGTCGCGGATCGCCACGTGCTGGACGTGTTCGCCGGCACCGGCGCCCTCGGCCTCGAAGCCCTGTCGCGCGGGGCGGCGCACGCCACGTTCATCGATAATGATCCCGCCGCGATCGCGGCGATCCGCCACAACATCGCCGCCTGCAAGGCGGAGGGCCGCGCGTCTGTGCGCGGTGCCGATGCGCTCGCGCCCCCGCATGGCGGACCGCACGCGCTCATTCTGCTCGATCCGCCCTATGGCAGCGGCCTGATCGCCGACAGCCTCGCCGCCCTCGCCCGATCCGGCTGGATCGCGCCCGGCGCGCTGATCGCCGCCGAATTCGGCCGCGCCGATGCGCTGCCCGATGACATCACCCCGCTCGCCGACCGGAGCCACGGCGCCGCGCGGCTGGTGATCTGGCGTCAGGCCTGACCGCGCCGGCGCCCGCGGGCGGGCGGCTGGCGCCGCGGATTTCACATCAACGTCTTTCCCACCCCCCGCCGTTTGCGCTAGCACCGGGTTCACTCAAAATGAGGGCGGCATGAGCAAGCATCATCACGACCATCACGACAAACCGGGCCACCACCAATTCGGCACGCCGATGGCGGAGCAGCGAGGGGTGCATTCGCAAATGGCGCCGCTCAGCGTCGGCTCGGGGTTCCAGCCCTTGCCGCCGCCGACCGGTGCCGCGCCCTACCGGCTCGATCTGGCCAGCATCATTCCCGACCAGGTCGCCGCGATGCGCTCGTCAGGCGGCATGTGCATGCATCTGATCGCCGATACCGGCGGCGTGCTCGACCCGACGCCGCAGGAGCTGGTCGCGGCGGGCATGATCACCGATGCGGCGATCGCCGGAACCTACGGCAAGCCCGCGTTCGCCTATCATTGCGGCGACGTGATCTATTTCGACGGTCAGGCCAGCCGCTACTACGCGCAATTCTATCTGCCCTATGAATTCTATCCGTTGCCGATCCTGGGCATTCCCGGCAACCATGATGGCGACATCTACGACAACGGCGTGGTGGTCGACACCGTGCCCTCGCTCACCGCCTTCGTGAATAATTTCTGCGCGGCCACGGCGGGCACGCATACGCCCGAAGCGATGGACATTCCGCGCACGGCGATGACCCAGCCGAACGTCTATTTCACGCTGGACACGCCGTTCGCCACCTTCATCGGCCTGTACACCAACGTGCCCGAGGGCGGCGAGGTGCAGCAGGATCAGCGTGACTGGTTCGCGGGCGAACTCAAGGCGGCCGCGCCGGACAAGCCGATCATCGTGGCGATGCATCATCCGATCCACTCGCTCGATGCCTTCCACTCCGGCAGCGCCACCATGGCCGCCGTGCTCGCCGAGGCCGAGGCCGCTGCCGGTGTCAGCGCGCATATGGTGTTCGCCGGCCATGTCCATAATTATCAGCGCTTCACCGAAACCGATGCGGCGGGCAACCAGAAACCCTTCATCGTCGCCGGCTTCGGCGGCTATCACAATCTGCACCGGATGGCGCGCGTCAATGGCCAGGACATCGTGGCGCCGTTCACCCCGCCCGATGAACCCAACGTGACCCTGGAGGCATTCGTCGATGACCGGTTCGGCTTCCTGCGGCTCGACATCGATGGCGAGATCATCCGGGTCAAATCCTATTCGGTGCCCCGGCCCCAGGAGTCCTACCGCGCGCCGCCACGCCTGCGTGACACCATGGCGCTGAACTGGAAGACCCGCCGCCTGATCAGCTAG
>NZ_JBMFGY010000036.1:0-28337 GCF_049977125.1 Acidiphilium sp.
CACCCTACGAGGTGTGGGTTTCCGGTGGTTGCGCCGGTACGGACCAGATTAAAAAAAATTTACTCTGGTTTCCGGGCGTTTCACCGGTACGGACCCGATTAAAGAGAGTTTTTTGGTTCTTTTTTGCAAAAAAGAACGCCTTCCCTTCCCCGCCACAACATCAACGCCATGGCCTGCGGGGGGCGGGTTGCAAAATTACCGGCGGCGCGGCATTATTCGTTGAGGATTGGTCGAAAGCCGGTCATGATCGGGTGGATTGCCGGATTACATCGGTAATCGCGCCCGATTCTCGTTGAAATCGCTGTCACTCATCTTGATCAGCTAAAATTTGGAGACTCTCATGGCCGGCAACCCGCTCGACCTGATCCGGAATATCGGCATTACCGCGCATATCGATGCCGGCAAGACGACCACGACCGAACGGATTCTGCATTATACCGGCGTGTCGCATAAGATCGGCGAGGTGCATGATGGCAACACCACGACCGATTACATGGATCAGGAGCGTGAGCGCGGCATTACCATCACCTCGGCGGCGGTGACCTGCGAGTGGAAGGGGCATCGGATCAACATTATCGATACCCCCGGCCATATCGATTTCAACATCGAGGTGAACCGTTCGCTGCGCGTGCTGGATGGGGCGATTTTCATCATCGAGGGCGTCGCCGGGGTGCAGCCGCAATCGGAGACCAATTGGCGTCTGGCGGATCGTTACAACGTGCCGCGGATCATTTTCATCAACAAGCTGGACCGGACCGGGGCTGATTTTTACCGGGCGTTCGCGACCCTGAAGGAGAAGCTCGATATTATCGCGCTGCCATTGCAGCTGCCGATCGGGATCGAGGACAGTTTCGTCGGCGTGGTCGATCTGGTCGAGATGAAGGCGATCATTTGGGAGGGTGGCGATCTGGGCGCCAAATTCCATGACGAGCCGATTCCCGAGGCGATGATGGAGCAGGCGAAGGAGCATCGTCAGGTGCTGCTCGATACCGCATTGTCGGTCGATGACGCGGGCATGGAAGAGTATTTCGAGAACGGCGATGTCTCGGTCGAGACGCTGAAGCGGGCGATCAAGACCGGCACGATCTCCGGCGCGTTCCGCCCCGTGTTGTGCGGAACAGCGTTCAAGAACAAGGGCGTGCAGCCGTTGCTTGATGCGGTGCTTGATTATCTGCCGAGCCCGGTCGATGTGCCCGGCATCAAGGTTGCGGTCGACGAAGGCGAGGAAGAGGGTGATCATCAGCGCCGGATCAAGGCGGATGTGAACGCGCCGTTCTCCGGCCTCGCGTTCAAGATCATCAACGACAAATACGGCACGCTGACCTTTGTGCGGGTGTATTCCGGCACGCTGAAATCCGGCGATTCGGTGATGAACACCACCAAGGATCACAAGGAACGCATTGGCCGCATGTTCCAGATGCACGCCGACAAGCGCGCGGAAATCAAGGAAGTGCACGCGGGCGACATTGCGGCGTTCGTTGGGCTGAAGGATACCGGGACCGGCGATACGCTGGCGGCCGCGGAAGACCCTGTCATTCTGGAGCGCATGGCGTTCCCGGTGCCGGTGATCGATATTTCGGTTGAGCCGAAGACCAAGGAAGCGGTCGAGAAAATGACCCTCGCCTTGCAGAAACTGGCGGGCGAAGATCCGTCGCTGCGGTTGAAGACCGATCAGGAAACCGGCCAGACGATTCTGTCCGGCATGGGCGAGTTGCACCTCGAAATCATCATCGACCGGCTGCGCCGGGAATATGGCGTCGATGCCAATATCGGTGCGCCGCAGGTGGCCTATCGCGAGACGATCTCGCGGGCGCATACCGAAACCTACACGCATAAGAAGCAGTCGGGCGGGTCGGGTCAGTACGCCGAGGTTAAGATCATCTTTGAGCCGATGGAGCGCAACGGCGGCATCGTGTTCGAGAACAAGGTGGTCGGCGGTTCGGTGCCACGTGAGTACATCCCGGCGGTCGAAAAAGGGATCAAGGTGCAGGCCGATACCGGCGTGCTCGCCGGGTTCCCGACCGTGGACTTCAAATACACCTTGGTGGACGGCAAGTACCATGACGTCGATTCCAGCGCGCTGGCCTTTGAAATTGCGGCAAAAGCGTGTTTCCGCGAGGGGATGAAGAAGGCCAGCCCGATCATTCTGGAGCCGATCATGGATGTGGAAGTCACCACACCGCAGGATCACGTCGGCGATGTGGTCGGCGATTTGAACCGGCGCCGCGGCATGATCCAGAACCAGGAAAGCTCGGGATCGACCATTATTGTGCGCGCGCAGGTGCCGTTGAAGGAAATGTTCGGTTATATTTCCAACCTGCGCAGCCAGACCAAGGGGCGCGCCTCGTTCACCATGCAGTTCCATCACTACGATCCGGTGCCGCGCAACATCGCGGACGAGATCATGGCGAAGAGTGCATGATGTTGCCTGCGCCGGCGCGGGTCTGACGGAATGCGGCTCCGCTGGGTGCGTGGCCGCGACAGGATCATGACAAAAGCGGGCGAACGCGCCCGCGAATGGTTGGGACTGGATGACGCGGGCAATCCGATTGCCCGCGTCATTCATTTGGACGGACCGATGGAGACCGAACGCGGTATTTTCCGCGCCATTGCGCTCGATCGCGAGGCCAAACTCATCCGCCTTCTGCCGCTGCCGCCGGCCGATGGCGATTGGCTTGCGGTGATCGGTGGCCGTGTCGTTGGCCGTGCCGCGGCGCCGCTGGCGGCGGTGCGGCGCGCCGAGGCGGCTTTGTGAAGGTGCTGCCGGCGATTGGGTGATCGCGCCGCCGGGGCCTCTGGGCGGGACCCGCGACGATCAAGACCGCGCACCTGATTTGAGCATGATCCCCCACGCGCTTGCCTTGCCTCCATCCCCTGCCCTGCTTCCCATCCCTCACCTGTCCCTGGCGCGGTTGCGGTGTTTGCGTTTTCCGGCCGGCTTGGTCAGAGAGGGGGGCGAGATGGACATCACATGAGGGAATTTGCATGACGCCGCTGATCGCTGTTTTGTTTGCCGTGATGCAGGGAGCGACCGAGTTGTTTCCGGTCTCCAGCCTGGGTCATGCCGTGATCGTGCCGGCCTTGCTGCACTGGCATATCGACCAGCACGCGCCATCGTTTCTGCCCTTCGTGGTGATGCTGCACGTTGGTACCGCGACCGCGTTGCTTGCCTATTTCTGGCGTGACTGGTGGGAGATGGCGCAAGGGTTGTTCGGTCGCGGCGAGGCACGGGTCAATGATGAGCAGCGCGGGTTGTTGCTGCGCCTCGTGGTGGCGACGTTGCCGGCCGTGGTGATCGGGTTTTTGTTGAAAAAGCCGATCCAGCATTTGTTCGCAAGCCCGATGATCGCCGCGGTTTTCCTGATCGCGAACGGCGGGTTGCTGCTGGCCGGCGAGCGGTTGCGGCGGCGGCGCGCCGCGGGCGGCATGGGAATTGCGCAATTGACCCTGGTGGACGCGCTGGTGATCGGGTTGTTTCAATGCCTTGCGTTCCTGCCGGGCCTGTCGCGTTCCGGGGCGGCGATCGTTGGGGGGTTGACGCGGGGCATCGACCATGAAGCCGCGGCGCGGTTCGCGTTTCTGATGGCGACGCCGGTGATTGCCGGGGCGACCGTGGTCGAGGTGCCGAAACTGCTGCATCACCACGCCGCCATGCATGGCATGCTCGGCATGGCGGTGCTGGCGGCGGTGGTGGCGGGTGTGGTGGCCTATGCCTCGACCGCGTTTTTGATGCGGTATTTTCGCGATCACGACCGGTGGGCGCTGGGGCCGTTTGCCGCGTATTGCGCCGCTTTCGGCGTTCTCAGTCTGGTTTTGTTGTCAGCCGGGATCTGATGCCGCCGCTTTGCCCGGCCGCGCAACGCCTGATGGCGGCACGATTGGCGCGCAGCGTTTCACAAGGGGCGTTGGTGGTCGATTTTGCGCTCTATGTCACGAAACTCGGGTGGCATCCGGCCTTTCTGGGGGTGGTGTTCGCGCTGGCGATTCTATTCGCCATCGTGCTGACCGCCGCGATCGGGCCGGCGAGCGACCGGTTGGGGCGCAAGCAATTCGTGTTGATCTATGAGGCGATTTCAGTGCTTGCCGCGCTGATCGGATTGCTCAGCCAGGCACCGCTGCTGCTGGCGTTTGCCGCGATCATCGGCGGATTCGGGCGGGGGGCCAACGGCGCGGCCGGACCCTTTGCGCCGGCTGAGCAATCATGGCTGTCGGGCTATATCGAGCGGCGTGATTTCGGCGCGGTGCTCTCGCTCAATACCGCGATCGGGTTTTTCGGGATGGCGCTGGGCGCGGTGCTCGCCGGCGTGATCGGGGCGCGGCAGGCGCTGTTTCTGCTGCCGCTGATCGCCTCGCTGGTGGCGACGATGCTGCTGGTGCTGACGCCGGATCGGCAGCGCAGCGTCGAGCCGCCGCGGCGGGATGAGGGCGCATCCGCACGGGCTGAGAACGGGTTGCTGTGGCGCCTGGCGGGGTTGAACGTGCTGAACGGCACCGGCATCGGCCTCAGCGGCCCGTTCATGTCGTGGTGGTTCGCCGCGAAATTCCATGTCGATGCGGGTGCGATCGGCCCCGCGCTGGCGATTGGATTTGCCGCCGCCGGTGGGGCGTCCCTGACGTCGGGGCATCTGACCCGGCGGTTGGGGACGGTGCGGACGGTTGTTTTGATGCGGGGGATCGGGTTGATCAGCCTGTTCGTGCTGCCGTTCGCACCGAGTTTTGCGGCGGCGACGGTGATTTATGCCGTGCGCTCCGCGTTCAACCGCGGCACCGCCGGCGCGCGGCAGGCGGTGGCGCTGGGGTTGGTGCGCAGCGACCGCCGGGGGCTGGCGGCGAGCGTCAATAATATCTCGGTGATGGTGCCGCGCGGCGTGGCGCCGGCGGTGGCGGGTCTTTTGTTCGAGGCCGACGCGCTGGCCTTGCCGTTTTTACTGGCCGGATTGTTTCAGGGTGCGTATCTGGTGCTTTATCCGCGCGTGTTTGCCGCGCATGATCCTTCGAGGTCCTGATGGTGCGATGGTGGTTTCTGTGTCTTGCGCTGCTGCTGCCCGGCATGGCCCAGGCGCGGGTTAATCTGGCGGCGGTGCCGATCGGGCGGATGGATCTGCCCTGGTGGCGCGCCGGTTTCGAGGCGACATTGCGCGCGGCCCATGCCGACCCCGAGGCGCAACTGGTGTGGCTGGGGGATTCGATCACCTATTACTGGCAACGCAACGGCACCGCGCCGTATCAGCAGATCGCGCCGATCTGGCGCCACTATTACGGGCGCTACCATCCGCTCGATTTCGGGCTGATCGGCGATACGACGTCGAGCGTGATCTGGCGGATCGACCATGGTGAGTTCGATGGGCTGCATCCGCGGCTGGTGATCGTTCTGATCGGCGCCAACAACCTGGGGGCCACGCATTGGGGCGCGCGGCTGACGGTGCCGGGCATCGAGGCGGTGGTGAAGGATTTGCACCGCCATGTGCCGGGCGCGAAAATACTTCTGCTCGGCGTGCTGCCCTCCATCCGCTCACCCTGGATTTCCACTGAAACCACCAGGATCAATCGCGAGCTGGCGCGGATTTACGCCACCAGTGCGCTGGTCACGTTTCGCAACGTCGGCGCTGTGCTCGAACATGACGGCCGGGTTGATGCGTCGCTCTATGTCGATCCACGTCTGACGCCGCCGCAACCGGCGCTGCACCCGGACGCTGCGGGGATGCGGCTGATCGCGCAGGCCCTGGCCCCGACCGTGACGGCGCTGATGAAATAGCGCCGCCCTACTCGATCGCGCTCAGGCGAAGGGCGGAATTGACCAGGGCGACATGGGTGAACGCCTGCGGGAAATTGCCGATCTGACGCCGATTGACCGTGTCGTATTCCTCGGCGAACAGGCCGACATCATTGCTCAGCGCGAGCAATCGTTCGAACAAAGCTTCAGCGTCGTGCTTGCGACCCATCATTGTATAATTGTCGACCAGCCAGAAACTACACGCCAGAAACACGCCCTCGGAGCCTTTCAGCCCGTCGTTGCCGGCGGCTGTGTTGTAGCGGCGCACGAAGCCGTCCTGCATCAGATCGCGTTCGATCGCGGCGATCGTGCCGATCATGCGCGCATCGTCGGGCGGCAGGAAGCCGACGATCATCAATAACAACAGGCTGGCATCGAGCCGCTTGGAGCCATAGGCCTGGACGAAGCTGTTCATCGCTGTGTCGAACCCCTCGGCGCAGACCTGGGCGTGGATGGCGTCGCGAATGCCGCGCCAGCGCTCGAGCGGGCCGTCGTAATTGAACGCCTCGATCGAGCGGATCGCGCGATCGAACGCCACCCAGGCCATGACCTTGGAGTGCACGAATTGCTGGCGGCCGCCGCGCACCTCCCAGATGCCGTCATCGGGCTCGGACCAGATGTTTTCCAGATGTTCCAGCAAAACGCGGCGCATTTCCCAACTGTTCTGGTCATGCTTCAGGCCGCCCTTGTGGGCTTGATACAGCGTGTCGAGCAATTCGCCATAGACGTCGAGCTGGCGTTGCGTGGCGGCGGCGTTGCCGACCCGGACCGGTTTGGAATTTTCGTAGCCTGACAGCCAATCAACCTCCCATTCGGACAGGCGGCGCTCACCGGCGATGCCGTACATGATCTGGATGTCGGCCGCGTCGCCGGCGATCGCGCGGTCGAGCCAGCGGCGCCATGCGAGCGCTTCCTCGTGATAACCTGCCGTTAGAAAGGCCTGTAGGGTGAAGCTCGCATCGCGCAGCCAGCAGTAGCGGTAATCCCAGTTGCGTTCGCCACCGAGTTCTTCAGGCAGCGAGGTCGTCGCCGCGGCGACGATGCCGCCCGTCTCCCAATGGGTGAGGGCTTTCAATGTGATCAGTGAGCGCTTGACGGCATCGGCCCAGTGCCCCTTGACCGGCACGCGCTTCATCCAGTGACGCCATTGATCGGCGGCGGTTTCAATGCTCTGCGCGGCATCGAAGCGGTGCGGCAGATTGCGGTGCGATGGCAGCCATTCAAGTGCGAAGGTCAGGGTTTCACCCGCTGCGACGGTGAAATCAGCCTCGGTATGCCGATGATGACCTTCGAGCGGGATTTCCGACCAGACCACCACCATGTCCGGTCCGGCCACCGCGACGACGCCGTTGCCCTCGGGCAGGCGCCTGACCCAGGGGACGATGTGGCCGAAACCGAAGCGAAACACCAGGTCCAGCCGCATGGCGACACGGCCGGCGACGCCGGTGACCTGGCGGACCAGCCGGGTCGTTTCGTGGGGATGCGGCACCATGCAATCGGTCAGCCGAACGACGCCGGTTGAGGTCGTCATCGTGGTTTCGAGGACGAGCGTGTCGTTGCGATATGCGCGTGTCGTATCGGTGATCGTGGCGCGCGGGGCGATCAGCCAGCGGCCGTTTTCACGATCGCCCAGCAAGGCGGCGAAGCAAGCGTCGGAGTCAAATCGCGGCAGGCACAGAAAATCGATCGACCCATCCTTGCCGACCAGCGCCGTAGTCTGCCGATCGCCAATCAGGGCGTAGTCTTCGATCCGTAGCGACATGCGGACCCTCCTTCACATCAATCGATTGATCGTTATTGACTTGACGGTTACGCCATGGCGGCGAGGCGGCGCATGAGCGATGCGACGATTTGAAGTGGTGATGCCGCGACATCGATGCTCATCACGGTTTCATCAGCGCCGGGGGGCTCAAGTGTTGCCAATTGACTGTCAAGCAGCGACGCCGGCATGAAATGCCCGTGACGCGCGGCGATGCGGGCCGCCAATAGCGCACGGTCGCCCACGAGATTGACCAGGATGAGATCGGGGCAATCGCTGCGCACCCGGTCGCGATAGGCGCGGGTCAGAAGGGAGCTGACGATCACGCCGCCGGAACCGGTCTGGCGCCAGACGCCCAACTGCCCGGCGATCCGATGCAGCCAGGGCAGGCGGTCGTTATCGTTCAGCGGATGGCCGGCGCGCATTTTCGCGCGGTTGCCTGGGGGATGCAGATCATCCCCATCGATGAACGGCAGGTCGAGACCGGCGGCCAACAACGACCCGATGGTGGATTTGCCGGATGCGGCAACCCCCATCACGGCGATCACCGGCCGGACGCGCGGCCGGGGCAGGTTCAGTTGGCGCAAGGTTGCGATGAGGGGGGATAATCCGCTCGCGGCAAGCTGGTTTCCGAGGAACGCGCGGGTCGATCCATCGGCAAAGCCGAGGATCGCGCTGGCACAATGGCCGATGAACAACCCGGTCTCCACCACGCCCGCGATGGTCTTGATCGCCCGCTCGAGTGCGGACGTTTCGAAATTTTCATTGATCGTGCAATGGGCGATCAGATTGCCGTTATCGGTGCGATAGGGCTGGCCGGGTGCCGCCATGCGCAGTTCAGGCGCCATCCCAAGCTCCGCGAGCCGCGCGAGGGTGCGCTCGATGCCGAAGGCGACGATCTCGACCGGCAGTTTCGTCTGCGCGCCGAGCCGGCTGACGAGCTTGCTTTCATCGGCGATCACGATGAAGCGGCGCGCGGATTCGGCCACCTGCTTCTCGCGCAGAAGCGCACCACCCAGCCCCTTGACCAGGTTCAACGTGCCGAACTCGATCTGATCGGCGCCATCGACCGCAAGATCGAGCAGGCCGCGCAGCGGTTGCATCGGAATGCCGAGCGACGTGGCGTGATGCTCGGTTGCCTGCGATGTCGCCGCGCCGATGATTTTCAGATTTTCATTGGAGATCCGGCGTGCGATCGCTTCGATGAAATGCCCGCTGGTCGACCCGGTGCCAAGGCCGAGATGCATTCCATCCTCGACCAGCTTGACCGCTTCCAACGCCGCGGCGCGCTTCTGGGCATCGGCGGTGATCATGCGATCGAGACGTCCTGAGGCGCCCAACGCCCCGCCGCGGCCGCATCGACCAGCCACAGAAGGCGGCCGTGCGGGCGCAGGCGGGCGGCCGGCACGTCCGTTTCGGCGCCGCTGAGAATACGATCGAGCATCGCCCGTTTGCCGGCGCCGGTGACGATGAAGACGAGGAGCCTGGCGCTTTCGAGGAGCGGCACGGTGAGCGTCACCCGCGGTTCGGGCCGACCTTCGGTGACGGGCACGACCCAGCGGCTGCGTTCCTCAAGGATGCCCGATTGCCCCGGCAACAGCGAGGCCGTGTGGCCATCATCGCCCATGCCGAGGAAGCAGAGGTCGAACAACGGTCGCGCCGGGTCCAGCGTATCGGCGCGATACAGGGTTTTCAGCGTGTGTTCGTAAGCCGCGGCGGCCTGCTCGATGGTGAGGCCCTCGAACGGCACCGCATGGAGGTGGGCGTGATCGTGATCGAGGTGATCGAACAGGCAGGATCGGATCATGTGCGCGTTGCTGGCCGGATCGTTCGGGGCGACGAACCGCTCATCGCCCAGCACAAAATCGATCGACGGCCAATCAATCGCCTGACGATACGGCGGCCTCGCCAGTCGTTCATAGAGCGGCTTTGGCGTCGATCCGCCGGCAAGTCCGACAATACAATGCTGCGGCGCCGCCTCGCTGACGTCGAGCAGTAGGCGCGCCCCGGCCTCGGCCAGGGCCGCCGCATCGGCCACCACCATGAGTTCGCCCACGACCGGTTTCATGCGGGCACGCGATCGAGGATGAACCGTCGCATCGCCTTGGCAAATCCGTCGCGTTCGCTGGTGTCGGTTACGTAGGTGGCCTGGCGTTTGACGTCCTCCTCAGCGTTGCCCATCGCGATCGAGACGCCGCTCCGCTCGAACATCGTGACATCGTTCGGCATGTCGCCGATCGTCGCGATACGGCTCCGGTCGATCTTGAGCAGGCGGGACAGGCGATCGACCACGGCACCCTTGTTCGCCGCTGTGCTGGTGACATCGAGATAATAGGGCTGCGAGCAGGCCGCCGTGACGTGGTCGCCGAATTCCTGCGTTGCGGCGGCCTCGCAGGTTTTCATTTTCGCCAGATCATCGGTGACCCCAACGATCTTCACCACCGGGCCGAAGTCACGATCGAACAGATCGGGCGCGATTTCGGGGGCGAATTTCACTGTCCACGCTTCGCGATCGACATGAGGGGCCGATTGGTCGGCGACCAGCCAGCTCGTTCGGGTGTAGACCCAGACATCGAGCCCGTGCGCGCGCAACAGGCGCATGGTGCGTCCGACGATCGCGGGCGGCAGGTCGGATGCGTGGATGATCGTCTGTAGATCCGGCGCCATCATGACACCGCCGTTGAACCCGGCGATCGGCGTATCGATGTCGAGCGGCCGGCTGAGCATCGCCATGCCCTGCGGGGGGCGTCCGCTGGTGATGGCGAAACGGATGCCGGCCTTGCGCAGATCGGCGACCGCCGCCACCGCGGCCTCGGTCAGCAATTTTTCCCTGGTGACCAGCGTGCCATCGACATCGGCGAGAACCAGGGCGATCGGGGGGATCACCGGCGGCCTCCGCGATCGGGCAGCGCCACCTCGCGCCAATGGCGGGAGGGATCGTCGCTGGCGAGCAGCCGATCGGCGGCGACGGGGCCGGCATCACCCGAGGCATAGTTCGGAAAATCGCCCGGCTTGTCATGCGTCCAGCGATCCACGATCGGCTGCACGATCCGCCAGGTTTCCTCGACCATGTCGGCGCGCTGAAACAGAGTCTGGTCGCCGATCATGCAATCATACAGCAGAGTCTCATAGCCGACATTGGCGCGGGGCTTGAACCAGTCCTTGTAATGGAACGACATTTCGACCGGCGCCAGTCGCATGGTCTGGCCAGGGTGCTTGACCTCGAATTGAAGCGCGATGCCCTCATCGGGCTGCAACTGGAGCACTAGAAAATTCGGCGGCATCGTGTCGAGCGAGGTGCCGTGAAACGCGGCCAAGGGGGCTTGTTTGAACTGGATCGCGATCTCGGTCATGCGGCAGGGCATGTGCTTGCCGGTGCGGATATAGATCGGCACGCCGGCCCAGCGCCAGTTGTTGATCCGCAGGCGCATCGCAACATAGGTCTCGGTGCCTGAGTCGGCGGCGACATCGGGTTCCTCGCGATACCCGATGACCGGTTTGCCCGCGACCGTGCCGGGGCCATACTGGCCGCGCACGGCATCGCGGTCGGTCAAGGTTTCGATCGCCGCGAATAATTCGTATTTTTTGTTGCGGATCGCTTCGGCCTCGAAGCCGACCGGCGGTTCCATCGTGACCATGGCGAGGAGCTGAAAGACGTGGTTGGGCACCATGTCGCGCAGGGCGCCGGTTTGTTCATAGAATTTGCCGCGCCCCTCGACACCGACCGTCTCGGCCACGGTGATCTGCACATGGTCGATCCGGTCGCGGTTCCAGATCGGCTCGAAGATCCCATTGCCGAATCGCAGCGCCATGATGTTCTGGACCGTCTCCTTGCCGAGGAAATGATCGATCCGATAGATCTGCCGCTCCTCGAGCACGGTCAGAATCTGCGCATTCAGCGCACGCGCCGAGGCGAGGCTGTGACCGAACGGTTTTTCGATCACGACGCGGCGCCACGGCGCGTCGGCGGCGTCCCCGCATTCGACCAGCCCGGAAGCGCCGAGTTGTTCGACGATGGTGCCGAAAAACCGGTCCGCGACGGCGAGATAGAACAGGCGGTTGCCACCCGTGCCGTGCTTGGCCTCAAGCCCTTCCAGCGTGGTTTTCAGGGATTGATAAAACGCCGGTGCCGTGAAATCGCCCTGCACATACGACATCGGGGCGGCGAGTTTCGACCACGCCGCCTCGTCGATCGCGTTGATCTGGTCCTCGGCATTGATGTCGCCGATGAAACTCTCAAGCGTCTGATGGAGCGAGCCGACCCAATCCGCGGTGCCGCGTTCGGCGATGTCGGCACCGATCACGACGCATTTATCGGGCGTCAACCCGGTGGTCGCCAGATTGTACAGGGCGGGCATCAGCAGCCGCTTGGTCAGGTCGCCGCCGGCGCCAAAGATGACAATGGCGCACGGACCTGGTGGTTTGGCCCTTTCCGGCTTGGTCGGCGCGGCCGCGATACGAGCTGAGGTGACAATGCCATCTGCCATGATCATTCTCCTTTCAGGACGGGCGTGGGGCCTTTTTCCAGGTGACCGCCAAAGCCCCGGCGCATGGCCGAGAGCATTTTCTCACCGAACGTATGCTCCTGGCGCGAGCGGAACCGTGCGAACAGCGACGCCGTGAGCACCTCGGCCGGCACCGCCTCCTCGATCGCGGCCTCGATGGTCCAGCGGCCTTCGCCGGAATCTTCGACGAAGCCGGTGAAGTCGGTGAGTTGCTCATCCTTGGCCAGGGCGGCGGCGGTCAGATCGAGCAGCCAGGAGGAGACGACGCTGCCGCGACGCCAGACCTCGGAAATATCGGCGAGGTTGAGCTCAAACCGTTCATGCGCCGGCAATTCCGCCATCGCCTTGTTGCGCAGAATGTCGAAACCCTCGGCATAGGCCTGCATCAAGCCATATTCGATACCGTTGTGCACCATTTTGACGAAATGGCCGGCACCGGTCGGGCCGGCGTGGATATAGCCGTGCTCGGCGCGGGGATCATGGCCGGCGCGGTCGGGCGTGCGATCGATCGTGCCGATGCCGGGGGCGAGGGTCTTGAAAATCGGATCGAGGTGTCCGACGATGGCGGCATCGCCGCCGATCATCATGCAATAGCCCCGATCGATGCCCCAGACGCCGCCCGACGTGCCGACATCGACATAGTTGATCCCGCGCGCCTTGAGGCTGGCGGCGCGGCGGATGTCGTCCTTGTAGAAGCTGTTGCCGCCATCGATGATGATGTCACCGGATTCCATGGCACCCGCCAGGGCTTCGACCGTCGCTTCGGTGATGTCGCCGGAGGGCAGCATGACCCAGACGGCGCGCGGTGGTTCGAGCGCCTTGACCATCGCGGCGAGATCGGCGGCGCCGGTCGCGCCCTCCTGTTCGAGTGCCGCGATCGCGTCGGCCGATTTGTCGAACACGACACACGTGTGCCGGTCGCGCATCAGGCGGCGTGCGATATTGGCACCCATGCGGCCGAGGCCGACGATTCCGATTTTCATCTGCTGATCCGTTCGTTGGTTAGTGACATGCGTGATCGATGGCCTGGGCGAGATCGTGCAGGCCGGTGGCGACATCGTTCAGATGAACGCGCACCACCCGGCGGCCGCGCTCGACCAGAACGCTGAGATCGCCCTCCGCCTGGGCCGCCTTGACCTGGCCGAAACTGTAGCCGTGTCCGGGCACCGCCAGATCCTGCGAATCATCGGTGGTGATCTGAAGAAAGACGCCGCTGTTGGGTCCGCCCTTGTAGGCCTGGCCGGTGGAATGCAGGAACCGCGGGCCGAAGCCGAGGCAGGTGGCGACTTTGCGTGCGTCGCGCAGCCGCGCGCGGATCGATTGCAATGCCGCGATATGCGCCGGGTTTCGCTCGATATAGGCGAGAATTGCAATGTAATCGCCCGCGTGCGCGCGATCGAAATGGCGCTTGAGATAGGCCGAGAGCGTGTTGTGCCGGCCGAGCGCCTCGGCATTGTGCGGATCGGCGTGGAGCGCAAGACCGGCTTCGCGGAAGATCGGCTCGTCGTGAGGGGCGGCGCCGCCGTTCTCATAGGCGTCGGTCAGGGCGCGGGTCTTGATTTTGCTGGCCTCGACGTCGGGTTGATCGAACGGGTTGATGCCGATGATCGCGCCGGCGATCGCGGTTGCCATTTCCCAGCGGAAAAACTCCTGGCCGATATGCATCACGTCGCGCAGCGTGATGCGAACCACCGGGTGGCCAGCCTTGGCCAGTGCCGCGACATGCGCCGCCTGGGCTGGTTGTTCATCGCCCTCCAGGCACAGATAGGCGAACACGCGATCCTTGCCATAGACGCCGATGTCGCCAAGGGGTTCATCATCGATCGGCACCAGCCCCCTGCCCTGCTTGCCGGTGGATTCAGCGATCAGCTGCTCGAGCCACGCCCCGAGATCGGCGATCTTGGGCGAGGCGATGATCGTGACCTTGTCGCGTCTGAACTGGGTGGCGGCGGTGCCGAGCAACAGGCCGAGTTCGGCGCCGGGGTTCTGGTCCACCGGCACGCTGGCGCTGCAGGCTCTGACCATCTGCGCCGTCGTGGCAAGGAATGCTCCGACATCAATGCCGATGGCGGCGGCCGGCACGAGGCCGAATTTCGACAGGACGGAGTAGCGCCCGCCGATCGATTTCAGCCCGTGAAACAGATGCGCGAAATGATCGCTCTTCGCCTCATGCTCCATGGCCGACCCCGGATCGGTGACGGCGGTGAAATGCCGCGCCCAATCGGCCGCGCCGATGGTTTCGATCATGCGGGATTTGAAATAGGCGAGAAAAATATTGGGCTCCAGCGTCGAGCCTGATTTCGAGGAGACGATGAACATGGTTTTTTTCAGATCGAGCGCCGCTTCCAGGCTCCGGATCTGGGCCGGATCGGTCGAGTCGAGCATATGGAATGTCGGCCAGCCCGCCTGTGGACCGAAGCTTTTCGCCAGCACCTCCGGCCCGAGGCTCGAACCGCCCATGCCGAGCAGGGCGATATGGGTGAAACCGCCGGATTTGATCGATCCGGCGAAGCGATCCAGCGTGCCGATGCCGGCATGCTCGTGGCCGACGATATCGAGCCAGCCGAGCCATTTATCCTCATCGGTGGCGGTCCAGACCGATCGATCCCCGGCCCAGAGCTTGCGAATGGTGCCCTCGGCGAGCCAGCGCCGTGTGGTGTCGGCGAGGGCGGTCCGCAGGGTCTCGTCGGCCTCGATCGTTGCGTGGTTGAGCGGCACCAGCCCCGCGCGTTTCGCCGCGACGGCGCCGAGCAACTGATCGAACGCGGTGGCGAACTGGCGCACCCCGTCGGCAACCAGATCGGTGGTGACGGTTTCGATCGAGATGCCGCATTGTTCGAGCGATTTCATAACCGCCATGGCGCCGTCGAGATCATGTTCGATCGCATCGCGGGTGACCGTGCCATGGTCGCGAAACGCATCCATCGTGGCCGGCGGCATGGTGTTGACGGTATCGCGGCCGATCAGGGTTTCGACATAGAGCGTATCGGGGTAGGCGGGATTTTTCACGCTCGTCGAGGCCCAGAGCAGGCGCTGGGTGTGCGCGCCTTTGGCGGCCAGCGCGTTCCAGGCGGTGCCGGAAAACAGTTTTCGATAGGCGGCATAAGCGATTTTCGCGCTCGCGATCGCCGCCTTGCCGAGCAGCGGGCGCAACGCCGCCGCATCGCCGCCGGCATCGATCCTGTCCTGCAATTGCTTGTCGATGACATTGTCGATCCGGCTGATGAAAAAACTCGCGACGCTGCCGATTTTTGATATGTCGCCGCCCGTTGCCGCAAAATGTTCAAGACCGGCGATGTAGGCGCGGGCGACGTCTTGATAGACCGGCACGGCGAACAGCAGCGTGACGTTGATGGAGATCCCCTCGCCGATCAGGGTCTGGATTGCCGGAATCCCGGCGCGGGTCGCTGGCACCTTGATCATCAGATTGGGCCGGTTGACCGCCTTGTGCAGGCGGCGGGCCTCGGTGATGGTCGCTTCGGTGTCCATTGCGAGATAGGGCGAGACCTCGAGGCTGATGTATCCGTCGCGGCCCTTGGTCTCGTGATAGACCGTGAGCAGAACATCGGCCGCCGCCTGGATGTCGCCGATCGCGAGATGCTCATAGATCGCCATCGGATCGTGATCGCCGTGGCGAACGAAACTCTCGAAGGCGGCGCCGTATTCCGGCGCATGGGCGATGGCCTTCTCGAAAATCGACGGGTTGGACGTCACCCCCTTCAACCCGTCGTGCTCGATCATCCGCGCGAGATCGCCCCCCTCGATCAGGTTGCGCTGCACGAAATCGAGCCAGGGTGCCTGGCCGGCCGCAGCGAGTTGCTTGAGAGGGTTCATACGGGGTTCTCCTGGATCAAGTCGTGGATGAGGGGCATTGCGAGCGTATCGAGATCGGTCACGTCCGGCATCATCCGTGACGGCAGGTGGGGCGGCGGCGGCGTGAAGTCACGCCATGGCGCGCGGTGGTGACCGGATCGTGATCAGCCACGGCGCGGCACCACGCCATCCCACAGGCGCACGCCGCCGGTGATGCCGGTTTCGTTGGAAACCAGATGCACATCGGCCGGCAAGGCGAAGCCGATCGCCGAGACATTGCCGCCGCCGATGAACATGAGGTCGAAATTGACCAGGACGCGCAGGGCATCGATGGTGCGTAAGACGTGTTTGTTCCATTTCTTGAGACCATCGCGGAGCAGCGCGTCATGCCCGACGAAATGGTCGTAGCTGCGCTTCTTGAAGGCGACGTGCTGGCCGAGCTCGAGATGGGGTGCGGCTTGACCGTCCATGAAAAGGGCGAAACCCATGCCGGTCCCGAGCGTGATGGTACATTCCAGCCCGCGCCCGGCGATCGCGCCGAGGCCCTGTACCGTCGCATCGTTCGCGAGGCGCACCGGACGGCGCAGCCGCGCGGCGAGATGATCGGCCAGTTTGAAACCATGCCACGACAGATTTCCGAGATTGGGCGCGGTCAGCACCGTGCCGCCGCGCGTGGCGCCGGGGAAGCCGACCGATACGCGGTCGAAACCGCCGAGCGGCGCGATCAGGGCGCTGATGGCATCGACGATCACGGCCGGCGGTTGCCCGATCGGAGTCGTGATCCGCTCGTAATTCGTCAGCAGCGCGCTATCCGGGGCGACCAGCGCCGCTTTGATATGACTGCCGCCGATGTCGATTCCCAATGTCACCGGGTCAGACGCGACAAGATCGGGCGGTGTGTCGCCGGTCGGGGCGGTGTGCGGATGCGGATGGTCCATGCGTCACTCTCCGGGTTGCATCCCGTCCCGCCGATGTGGCGCGCGCGATCGACAGTTTCAATCGCACAGCGAAACTCTCGCATAAACCCCGCGGTGTTCGAAACCCCGGCGCCGCCGCATGTGGCGCTGACACGATGTGGTTTTTCGACTAAGGATGTCGGATGACCTCGACCCCCACTGAACTGATCCGCAATTTTTCGATCATCGCCCATATCGACCATGGTAAATCCACCCTGGCGGACCGGCTGATCCAGGCCACCGGCGCGCTCACCGCGCGCGAAATGACCGAGCAGGTGCTCGACAATATGGATATCGAAAAAGAGCGCGGCATCACCATCAAGGCGCAGACGGTGCGGCTGAGCTATCCGGCCAAGGACGGCAAGACCTATATTCTCAATCTGATGGACACGCCCGGCCATGTCGATTTCGCCTATGAGGTGAGCCGCTCGCTCGCCGCCTGCGAAGGCTCGCTGCTGGTGGTCGATGCCTCGCAGGGCGTCGAGGCGCAGACTCTCGCCAATGTGTATCAGGCGATCGACGCCAATCACGAGATTGTCCCGGTGCTCAATAAAATCGACCTGCCGGCGGCGGAGCCCGACCGGGTGAAGCAGCAGATCGAGGACGTGATCGGGCTCGACGCATCGGATGCGCTGGAAATCTCGGCCAAGACCGGGCTGAACATCGACACCGTGCTGGAAGCGCTGGTCACCCGCCTGCCCCCGCCGGTCGGCGATGAAAACGCGCCGCTGACCGCCCTGCTCGTCGATAGCTGGTATGACCAGTATCTCGGCGTGATCATCCTGGTGCGAATCAAGAACGGCCGGCTGCGCAAGGGCATGAAGATCCGCATGATGTCGTCCGGTTCGGTCCACACGGTCGAACAGGTCGGCGTGTTCGCGCCGAAACTGCGGCCCGAGACGGATCTGGGACCGGGCGAGATCGGGTTCATCACCGCCGCGATCAAAACCGTCGCCGATTGCAACGTAGGCGACACGATCACCGACGATCGGCACCCCGCGCTCGAGGCCCTGCCCGGCTTCAAACCCTCGATCCCGGTGGTCTGGTGCGGGCTGTACCCGGTCGATGCCGATGATTTCGAGAAATTGCGCGAAAGCCTCGGCCGGCTGCGGCTGAACGACGCCAGTTTCCACTACGAGGCGGAAACCTCGGCCGCCCTCGGCTTCGGCTTCCGCTGCGGTTTTCTCGGCCTGCTGCACCTCGAGATCGTGCAGGAACGCCTCTCCCGCGAGTTCGACCTCGACCTGATCGCAACCGCACCCTCCGTGGTCTATCGCCTGACCAAGACCAACGGCGAGACCATGGATCTGCACAATCCGGCCGATATGCCGGACGGCTCGCTAATCGATCATATCGAGGAGCCGTGGATCAAGGCGACCATCATGGTGCCGGATGATTATCTCGGTGCCGTGCTCACTCTGTGCAACGAGCGGCGCGGCCATCAGGTCGATCTCACCTATGTCGGCAACCGCGCGATGGCGGTGTATCGTCTGCCGCTGAACGAGGTGGTGTTCGATTTCTACGACCGGCTGAAATCGATCTCGCGCGGCTATGCGAGTTTCGATTATCAGATGGATAATTACGTCGAAAGCGACCTCGCCAAAATCTCGATTCTGGTCAATCTCGAACCGGTCGATGCGCTCTCGTTCATCGCGCATAAATCGGTCGCGGAAACCCGCGGCCGGGCGATCTGCGCCAAGCTGAAGGATCTGATCCCCAAGCAATTGTTCAAAATCGCGATCCAGGCCGCGATCGGCGGCCGGGTGATCGCGCGCGAGACCATCAGCGCCCTGTCGAAGGACGTGACGGCGAAATGCTACGGCGGCGACATCTCCCGCAAGCGCAAGCTGCTCGATAAACAAAAAGAGGGCAAAAAGCGGATGCGCCAGTTCGGCAAGGTCGAAATCCCGCAATCGGCCTTCCTCGCCGCGCTGAAAATGGACGCCTGATGCTGCCGATCGAGGCGGGGCTGGCCGTGATCGGCCTGCTGCTGGTGATCGTTCTCATCCTCCTGCTCAGCCAGGCGCGACGGCTGGCCGCGCTCGAAACTCTGCCCGCCGCCATGGCCGAACCGGCGCGGGCAGCGCTCGCGGGCGGGATCGATCGGTTGCAGGACGGCGCGCGGACCCAGGCGGAGCATCTGGCGCGCAGTTTCGGCACGATTAACGGCACCATCGCCGATCTGTCGCTGCTGGTCACGCAAAAGCTGGGCGAGGCTGAAAACGCCGCCCAATCCGGCCGCGCCCAGGCGCTGAGCGAAACCCTGGCGGTGATCGCGCGGCTGACCGAAAGCCAGACCGGCCTCGCCGACCGGGTCAGCCGCGATCTCGCCGGCGTCTCGGTCGCGCTGCGCGATGAGCAGGAGAAACTCCGCGCCCAGGTCGAGGCCAAGCTCGAGACCATTCGCGTCGGCAACGAGGCCAAGCTCGAAGCGATGCGCGCGGCGGTCGATGAACAATTGCAATCCGCCCTCGAAAAGCGGATCGGCGAGAGTTTCCAGCGCGTCTCCGAGCAATTCGCCCAGGTGCAGCAGGCGATCGGCCAGGTGCAGAACGTCGCAGTGCAGGTCGGCGACCTGAAGCGCCTGTTCGCCAACGTGAAATCACGCGGCGGCTGGGGCGAGGCGCAGATCCGCCAGACCATGGAGGACACGCTGCCGCCGGGCACGTTCGAGGCGAATTTCAAACCCGACCCCAATAGCGGCGAGACCGTGGAATTCGCGCTGCGCATGCCGGTGCGCGAAGGCGATTCGCCGGTCTATCTGCCGATCGATGCGAAATTCCCGACCGAGGATTACGACCGGCTGCTGCTCGCCGCCGAAGCGGGCGACCGGGTGGCCGAAGAGGCGGCGATCACGGCGCTCGCCGCACGGATCAGGTTCGAGGCAAAAAAAATCGCGCAGAAATACATCCGCCCGCCCCGCACCACCGATATCGGGATTCTGTATTTGCCGAGTGAGGGGTTGTTTGCGGAAGTGGCGCGGATTCCCGGCCTGATCGAGACGATCCAGCGTGAAACGAAAGTCCTGATCCAGAGCCCGAGCCTGCTACCCGCCCTTCTCCATACCATTCGCGTTGGGCATTTTACCGTCCAACTCGAGCGCAAGGCCGGGGAGATCGGGAAGATTCTCGGTGCGGTGAAGGCGGAATGGGGTAAACTCGGCGAGAGTATCGACACGTTGGCCAAACGGGCGAGCGCCCTGACCGGTGACATCGACAAGACCCAGGTTCGTATCCGCGCCGTCGGTCGCACGCTGCGGGAGATCGAAGCGGTGGATTACACGGCGGCGGCACCGATGCTTGGCGTGGATATCGCCACCGACGAGGCATGATCCGGCGCAACCGCCAGTCCCCGATCACCTCATGGTTTTCGACCCGGCTCGAACCCGACTTCGCGCGAGAGATCGTGAATCACGCGGGCCAATGCTCCCTTGCCGACGCCGCTGAATTTGCCGCTCGCGGTGAGGCTGGCGAAGCATTTGGGGAGTTCCGGAATGGCAATATCCACCTTGCGCTTCAGGGCCTCCTCGATCGGTTTACGCTTCAATCCGCCCGGTCTTCCTTCGTGGTTGAGCACGATGGTTGGTCGTTGCGGCTGTCCCGGATTGTTGGGAATTGCCAGTAATCGCAGCGTGTCGCGCAGCGCCGCCACGCTGGGATCGAGCACGATGACGCGGTGATGCGTCAGTTCAAGCAATTCCCGCTGCGAGGCGATCGGCAGGAACGGCAGGTCGACGATAACGAAATTGAAGCGGAATCGCACCGCATCGATGATCCGCCGTGCGTTGCCGGCAATCGCATTCGGATTGGCCCCAGGGTCCGGCGGCGAGTCGAGAACATAAAGCCGGTTCTGGACCGCCACCGCTGCGGCGAGAATCGCCTCCTGGCCATGATCGAGCGGGTCGGCCAGAAAATCGCGCAGTGCGGGTTGCGACGTGACGCCGAACAGGTCCGATGCCGCGCCGATGAATGGATCGGCATCGAGCAACAGCGTGTGGCGATTGGAATCGACCCCGAGGAACCACGCCAGCGCGCTGGCGATGGTGCTGGCGCCGACGCCCCCACGCGCGCCGGTGATCGCGATCACCCGGCCACCGCGCGTCGAGTCGCCGATATGAACGTCATTGGTGATCAACGCGGCGAAGTACCGCGCCACCATCTCCCGCGTGATCGGCTTGAAGATATAGTCAACAGCGCCGATGCGGCGATTGATCGAACGATAGAGTTCGACATCGTCGATATCGCCAAGCACCAGAACATTGACCGATGGTTCGATCACGTCGCAAAGTTCGACGAGGGATTGCAACGGCCGATCGTCACCCGCGATGTCCACCACCAGAATCTGCGGCGCCGCCATCCGCATCATGGCGGCGATCGCGGCTTTGACGGTGCCTCGCCTGATGTCCGCTGTGTTGGGGATGCCGTTCTGGCCAAGGTCGTTCAAACCATCCCGCAGCACGGTCTCGCTCGCGGCATCGGTCACGAAGCCGAGCACGGTAAGCTGGTCGGGCCGGCCGATCCGACCGGCGGCGACGCTGCCGCGCGAAATCTGGGTTTCACTCATCGGTCGGCTCCCGCCATGTGATCATCAACCGTGTCCCGATGGCCAGACGGTGATCAGGGCTGACAGCGCAATCGCGACGCCATAGGGGATCGAACCGCCACGGCGGGCCCGCCATTGCTCGACGCGCCAGACCCGGCGCAACCAGAAAACCGCTCGGCCGGACGTGATCGTGGCAGGCGGCGCGGGGTTCGCCGCGTTGCGGCGCGACCGGAGGCGGATCACGGCGCGCAGCACCAGATAGGCCACCGCCACGACGCCGCCGAGCAGGATCACCCGCAACGAGAACGTGCCCTGCGAGGCGATTTTTGGCGGAACCAGCAGCGAACAGGCGGTCCAGAGTTTCACGTCGCCCCCGCCGAGCAGCCGCAACATCCACGCCCCGGTCAGGATCATGAAAATGACCGCGGCGACCAGCAACCCCTGCCCCAGATCATGCGCGGCGAGGCGAAGCGGCACCGCCAGCGCCGCAACCGCGAGGCTCAGGCGATTGGGGATGAGCCGCACCGAAACATCGCAGAATGCCGCATAGAGCAGACATGACGCCACGATCGCCAGCCAGGCGCCGATCAGATCGGTCGTACTCACGCCGCCTCCGCCGGTGCGGGAGCGGCCGGTGCGACATCAGGCGACGCGCCGCGTGGTTGCACTTGGTGCACGGGGTGCGCGGAGTGCACCGGTGCCGTGACCAGGGTCAGGACTACTACCAGGATCAAACCAAAGGCCAGGATCGTCGGACCAATCATGGCACCGGGATAGTCGGAAAAGGTTAAGACATTATGTTTGAGCGACGGTAAAACGACAGTCGAGATCTCCTCGCGCCATCGCGTGACCCATCGGGCCGTGGCCGCTGCCGAAGTCCGGCGCCGCGCGCAGGGATTGTTGCAGGAAGCGCTGCGCGAGACCGATCGCGTCCGGCACCGCGAGGCCGCGACCAAGACCGAGCGCGATCGCGCTCGCCAAGGTGCAGCCGGTGCCGTGGGTATGACGCGTTGCGATGCGCCGCTGGTGGAACGCGATGTCATGGTCACGGCTGACCAGATGATCGATCAGGTCATCCCCCTCGAAATGCCCGCCCTTGATCAGCACGGCGCGGGCGCCGCGTTCGCACAGGAGGCGCCCGGCGGCGATGGCGTCGGCCGGGGTGGTCACCGTCACGCCGGACAGGATCGCCGCTTCGTGACGATTGGGGGTGATCAGCGCGACCATCGGCATCAGATCATGCAGCAGGATCGCAATCGCGTCATCGTCGAGCAGCGGGGTGCCGCTGGTCGAGGCGAGCACGGGATCGAGCACGATCGGCACGCCGGATGCGGCCTGGGCCAGGGCGCGCGCCACCGCCGCCGCCATCGCGGCACTGCCCAGCATGCCGAGCTTGACGGCATCGACTCCAATATCCGCGATCACCATGCCGATCGCCGTTTCGGTGAGCGCGGGCGGAACCGGCGCGATCGCGCGGATCGCGACGGTATCCTGCGCGGTGACGGCGGTGATCGCGGTCATGGCGTAGCCGCCGAGGGCGGTGATGGTCTTGATGTCCGCCTCGATCCCGGCGCCGCCGCTGCTGTCGGACCCGCCGATCGCAAGGATGCGCGGCGGTTTCATTCAGGCGACGATGCGGAGGGATGCCGCCTCGATCACCGCGCAGAGGTCATCGACGATGGACACGATCATGGTTTCGTCCTCGCCCTCCGCCATCACGCGGATCAGCGGCTCGGTGCCCGATGCGCGGATCAGAAGGCGCCCGGTGCTGGCGAGGCGTTGTTCGGCGTCGCGCGTGGCGGCGGCGACCGCGGGGTCAAGAAGCGGCGATGCGCCGTGGTAGCGCACATTGCGCAGCCGTTGCGGCAGGGGTTTGAACGGCCGGCAGACGTCACTGGCCGACCTGCCGTCACGCACCAGCACCGCGAGCACCTGAAGCGCGGCGATCAGGCCATCGCCGGTGGTGGCGAAATCGGACAGGATGACATGGCCCGATTGCTCGCCGCCGAGGTTGAGGCCGCGCGCGCGCATGGCTTCGGCGACGTAGCGATCGCCAACAGCGGTGCGGTGCAGGTCGAGCCCGATCGATGCGAGGTAGCGTTCGAGGCCGAGATTGGACATCACCGTGGCGACAACCGACGTGCCGGAGAGGCGATTGTCGGCCTGGAAGGCGCGGGCGATCAGCGCGAGGACCTGATCGCCATCGATGATGCTGCCGCGTTCATCGACCAGGATGACCCGATCGGCATCGCCATCGAGCGCGATGCCGAGATGGGCGCGATGTTCGACCACGGCGGCGGAGAGAAAGCCGGGAACCGTGGAGCCGCATTCCTTGTTGATGTTGAAACCATCCGGGTTGATGCCGAGCGGGATCACCTCGGCGCCCAGTTCCCACAGCGCGGCGGGGGCAACTTTGTAGGCGGCGCCGTTCGCGCAATCGAGCACGACGCGCAGCCCATCGAGCCGCAGGCCGCGCGGCAGGCTGGATTTCGCGGATTCGATGTAGCGCCCGCCGGCATCGACCAGCCGGACCGCGCGGCCGAGGGCAGAGGCGCCGGCGAGACGCTCGCTGAGGTCCTGCGCCATCAGGGCTTCGATTTCGGCTTCGGTCTCATCGGAGAGTTTGGCGCCATCGGGGCCGAATAGTTTAATACCATTGTCCTCGAACGGGTTGTGCGAGGCGGAGATGACGACGCCGAGATCGGCGCGCAGGCTGCGGGTGAGCATGGCGATCGCCGGGGTTGGCAGCGGACCGGCGAGGGTGACGTCCATGCCGGCGCCGATAAAGCCTGCGGTGAGCGCGGGTTCGAGCATGTAGCCGGACAGGCGGGTGTCCTTGCCGATGATGACCTGGTGACGGTAATTGCCCCGGGTGAACAGCAGCCCGGCCGCCTGACCGAGTTTGAGCGCGATTTCCGCGGTCATCGGCGCGACGTTGGCGCGGCCCCGGATACCATCGGTGCCGAATAGCCGGCGGGTGTGGGTTTGGGGGGCGAGATGGTTCATGGGCCGAGCGAAGTCCTTTTCGTTGCGGGAATCAAGCCGGTTCCAACGCACGCCACACGCGCAGCGCCTGGATCGTGCCAGCGACGTCATGCACCCGCACGATGGCAGCACCATGGCGGATCGCATAGATCGCCGCCGCGATCGAGCCTGGATCACGCTGCCGCGGGTCGGGCTGCTGCGTGAGGTCGCCGATGAAGCGTTTACGCGAGACGCCGACCAGGATCGCGTGACCGAGCGCACAGAAGCGATCGAGCGCGCGCAGGAGCGCGATATTCTGGGCGCCGGTTTTGGCGAAGCCGAAGCCGGGATCGAGCGCGATCGCGGCAGGGTCGATCCCGGCGGCGCAGGCGGCATCGCGGCGGGAGGTTAATTCATCGGCCACGTCGCGCACCAGATCGGTGTAATGGGCCTGGGCGTTCATCGTCGCCGGGGTGCCGCGCATATGCATCAGCACCACGGGGCAGCGGCGTTGCGCGAGCAGGGTTGCCGCCGCCGGGTCGTGACGCAGGGCAGAGACGTCGTTGATGATGCGGGCGCCGGCATCGAGTGCCGCTGCCATGGTGGCGGCGTTACGTGTGTCGATCGAGATCACGGGGGGCGACGATCCGGGACCTTGGGTGGCGATGAGGGCGCGGAGCACCGGCATGATCCGGTCGATCTCGGTTGCCGGATCGACCGGTGCGGCACCTGGACGGGTCGATTCGCCGCCGATGTCGATGATGTCGGCACCGGCGGCGAGCATCGCGCGGGCCTGGGCGATCGCGCCATCGGCATCGGCCGCGGTGCTTGAGAAACTATCCGGCGTGACGTTGACGATGCCCATTACCAGCGGCGATGTCAGGCGGAATCCGGCCCAGCTGCGGGGGGTGGCGGCTTGAAATTTGACCATGCGCCGCGATAGCCGGATTCTGCGGTGACGCCAATCAGAGCGCGGGTAGGCTGACACCGGCGGCCGAGGCCGCACTGCTCGCGGCGGTGCTGCCGCCGAACGGGGATTGCGACGCGAAGGGTGACATGCCCTGGCCGTGGTGATGCGTGCCGGTGTTGCTGGTGACGCCGTGGTTGGTGGCCTGGAGTTGCGCCAGGGTCGCCTGGAGGGCGGCGCCGAAACTGGGCTTCGCACTCGACGCCTGGCCGCCGCTGTAGGCGATGGGCTGGGATGCCGAGGCATTGATGGGGATGATCATCGATCGAACTCCTGGGATGGGTGATTTTTTTGGGTAGGCAAGCGGTGGCTTTGCAGATAACGTGCCAATGCCGGTTCGACGGGACGCTTCACTTCGTCGCGCGGAAGGCCCGGCGGAAACGACCCACCCGGCAGAATGTGCCGGGCAGGAATTGCCGATCCATTGAAATGCCGGGAATGAAGCTGCCGCGCCAGATCGATCTGCTGAACCTGTTCGCACCGCGCTACGGCACCGAGGTGACGCGCGATGTGGCGTATGGGCCGGCCCCGTATCACCGGCTCGATATCTATCGGCCGGCGCAGGCGGGGCGGCGGGCGTTGCCGGTGGTGATTTTTTTTTACGGCGGATCATGGCAGAGCGGCGCGCGCGGGGATTACCGGTTCGTCGGCGCGGCGCTGGCGCGGCTGGGATTGATCGTGGCGGTGCCGGATTACCGGCTGTATCCGGACGTGCGCTATCCGGATTTCCTGCATGACGCGGCGCTGGCGACGGCGTGGGTGATCGGGCAGATCGGCGATTATGGTGGCGATGCGCGATCGGTGTTCGTTGCCGGACATTCCGCCGGCGCCTATCTGGCGCTGATGCTGGCGCTGGATGGTTCGTATCTCACGGGCGCGGGGTCCGACCGTGGCGTGCTCGCCGGGGCGATCGGACTGGCGGGGCCGTATGATTTCCTGCCGATCACCGGGGCGGTGTATCGGCGGATCTTCGGCGGGGCGGCGGATCTGATCAGGACGCAGCCGATCGCGCATGTCGATGGCGATGCGCCGCCGACCCTGCTGCTGTCCGGCGCGCGGGACCGGCTGGTGGCACCGGCCAATACCGCCTCGCTCGCGGCACGGTTGCGCGCGGCGGGGGCGAGCGTCGATACCAGGATTTATCCCGGCGTCGGCCATATCCGGCTGCTGCTCGCGACGCTGCCGCCGCTGAGCCTGGGGACGCCGGTGCTGGGTGATATCGCGAGGTTCATCAGCGGCGTCATGGCGACACGGGCGATCGCCGATCCGGTCGGACGGCGGCCGGATATGGCGGGGCGTGACAATCCGGGCTAGGCTTGCGCCATGAGTACGTCAGGCAATGTTTTATATCTCGGTAACCGGCGGTATTCCTCGTGGTCGCTGCGCGGCTGGCTTGCGGTGCAGGGCGCGGGGCTTGCGGTGAGCGAGCAGGTGATCCCGCTGAACGGGGGGCAGACGCCGGCGGTGCGGGCGGTCTCGCCGTCCGGCTTCGTGCCGGTGCTGGCGCACGACGGGGCGCGGATCTGGGACAGTCTCGCCATTGTGGAATATTGCGCCGAGATCAACCGGGCGCTGTGGCCGGCGGACCGGATCGCGCGGGGCCATGCGCGGTCGATCAGTGCCGAGATGCACAGCGGGTTTCGCGACCTGCGGATCGCGATGCCGATGAATTGCTGCCGGGTGTTTCCCGGACGGGGCGTCACCCCGGCGAGTAGCGCGGATATTGCGCGGATCGAGGCGATCTGGGCTGATACGCGGGCGCGGTTCGGCGCGGGCGGGGCGTTTTTGTTCGGCGCGGATTTCACCGGGGCGGATATCATGTTCGCGCCGGTCGTCGCGCGGTTTCTGACCTATCAGCCGGTGTTGAGTGCGACGTCGCACGCGTATATGGCGGCGGTGCGCGCGCATCCTGATCTGGTTGCCTGGTATGATGCCGCCGCCGCTGAGCCCGATGCCTGGATGCTTGCCAAATATGAGGAGGCCGCATGATCCGTCGCCTGATCGTCCCCGCTCTCATCACCGCGATCGTTGCGTCGGTGCCGGGCGCGACCGCCCTGGCGCAGTCCGGATCGGCGGTGCCGGCGGGCATCACGCTCGATCACGGCTGGACCGTTGTGACGACCGCTCCCGGCCGGACGACCCCGGCCTATTTCAGTATCCATAACGCCGGCACCACGCCGGATACGCTGGTCTCGACGACCTGCCCGATCGCGCATCACACGCTGATGCTCGATGCCGCCGGCGCGCCGCTCGGCGCGATGGCGATCAAGCCGGGCCAGACCGTGACATTGGCGCCGGGCGGGGTTCACCTGATGCTGCAACAGAACCGGTTCCGGTTCTATACCCATGCGATGATCCCGTGCAGCGTCGATTTTCTGAACGCGGGCAAGATTATTTTGTATCTGCATGTCGAGGCGGACGGTTCGACCGGTTTCGAGCCGGCGCGCCGGCCGATCGTGAAGAATTGAGGGGACGAGGATGATTGCGAAACTGACCGATGCCGAGCGGGCCGCTCTGGTCGATCTGCTGCCGTCCTGGGGTTTTGCGCCGCGCGGCGCGGGCGATCGCGACGCGATCGAACGGACTTTCGTGTTTCGGGATTTTTCGGAGGCGTTCGGGTTCATGACCCGGGTGGCGTTGCTCGCGGAGCGGCATGATCATCATCCGGAATGGTCGAATGTGTATAATCGGGTGTCGATCACGCTCTCGACCCATGATGCGGGCGGGTTGTCGGTGCGCGATATCAAGCTGGCCGAGGCAATCGACATGCTCGGCTGAGGCTGCGGGACGGCGCCTTCTGTGCTGCGCCGATTTTGTTGCGATATCGTAACGAATTATGCGTGCGAAAGCGGTTGGGGTCAGCGGGATTTTTTAACGATCGCCGGAACGGGGATGAAATAATGATTGCCGGGGCCGAGCGGCGGCGGGGTTGAGGTGATCGGCGGGAAGCTCGGTCCGGGGTGCTGCGGACGCGCGGCGCGCGCGGGTCGGGGACGCGCGGGGCGGGGACGCGCGGGTCTGGAACGCACGGGGCGGGGACGGTGCAGATAGGCGGGCG